>DAHWKH010000026.1 GCA_027343725.1 Acidiferrobacteraceae bacterium | reverse complement strand
CGGCGCGCCGTCGGGCGCGCGAATGCGCGGCGGCGGTCTCTGTACTCCCGGGCACCGCTCCCTGACCACATCCCGATCCCGATCCCGAATCCGAAGTTCCAGTGCGACCGCGGGCGCGGCCGATAGAGGCGCCAGACGTGGGTTGCGAGCACGTGCACGCGCGGGTACACGTAGCGCGCCCCGCCGACGCGCCCCACGCGCGTGCCGGCGGTCATGCCGACGACCGTGACCAAGCGTCCCTGCGCGAACAGCACCGGATCGAGGTAGCCGGGGGCGACCGCCTGGAAGCGGCCCCAGGGGGTGCGGCGCAAGAGCGGGCGGCCGCGGCCGGTGAGGGGGTAGGCGAGGACGGTGAGCGTGCTGCGCACCGGGCCTACGTGATCGGCGATCACCATGCCGCCCCAGCGCACGTGCACGCCGCGCGTGCGTTTCGGGTGGGCCACCACGTCGGCGGGTCGTAAGCGCTGATCGACGTGGACGGCGTACGGGCGCGGGTGCACCGCGCAGCCGCCGAGGGCCAACAGTAGCCCGATGCGCCACCATCGCTTTCCCCCCATGCGTCGCCTCGTGATGATCGCCTTACGGCCCGAAGCCATCATCGTCCTCGTGCCATCCCCAATCCGGGTCCGGCCCGAAGCCGCCCCAACCCCAGCCCCATCCCCAGGGCCAGGCGCTGTACCCATAATACGGCCGCGGGCGTGGCCGCCAGAGGTGGGTGGCGATCGTGCGCACGACCGGGAAGTTGTACAGGTAGTTGCCGATCGGGTCCCGTTCGAAACCGGAGAAGGTGCCGACCACCGTGAACTTGCGCCCGACGGCGTAGACGGCCGGATCCAGGAAGCCCGGCACGCGCGCGAGGAAGCGCCCGCCGCCGTGACCCCGCCGCGGGCGGCCGTCGTGGCGCAGGGGGTGACTGATGACCTGGATCCAGGTGGCGCGCGGGGTATTGCTGACCTTGGCGATGGTGCCGCCCCAGCGCACGCGGGTCCCGCTCGGCACCGCATGCGCGCGCGCGGCGCTCACCGTTGCGCGCGATATGTTCGGTTGCCGCAACTCCTGCGGGATGCGCGTCGCGCACCCGGCCAGCGACAATACACTCACAAGCACGGCCAGTCTTTTCATGACACTGCCTCTTATCCCATAATACGACGCCACGGGTGCCCTGACCAGAGGGGTATTCGGGGAGCCCCTTGAAGCGGGGGCGGTCACGACCCCATTAGGGATTCTTGTCTTCCGGTGTGACGCCTCCATGACAACGAGCGATCAAGAAACTGAACACCTGTCCGGCACTCTGGCGCGGGCCGGCGACGTGTTGCCGGCGTCCCTGCCGGTCCTGCCGATCACCAACCGGCCGTTTTTTCCGGCGCAGGCCATCCCCCTCGTCCTGGACCGCGAACCGTGGAGCCGCACGGTCGAGGCCGCCATGGAGACCCCGCACAAGGTCGTGGGTTTGGTGTTGGTGCGCAAGGACACCGCGGTGGACGTGAAGAGCGCCGACTTCTACACCATGGGCACGGCCTGCCGCATTCACAAGGTCGTTCACAGCGAGGACAAGCTGCAGGTCTTTGTCGAGGGCCTGCAACGCTTCCGCATCGAGCATTGGGCGAGCGAGGAGCCGCCCTTCATCATCCGCGCCCGGTATTTCCCCGAGTCCGACGGCCGTGAGACCGCGGACTCGAAGGCCTACTCGCTCGCGGTGATCAACACCATCAAGGAGCTTTTGCCGCTCAACCCGCTCTACGGCGAGGAACTCAAGTTTTTTCTCACGCGCTTCGGGCCGGACGAACCCTCGCGCCTCGCCGACTTCGCGGCGAGCCTCACGAGCGCGAGCAAGGAGGAGCTGCAGGCGGTTTTGCGCACAACGGACCTCGAACCGCGGCTCGAAAAGGTTCTCCTGCTCCTGAAAAAGGAGGTGGAGATCGCGCGCATGCAGTCGCGCATCCGGGAACGTGTCGAGGAAAAAATCAACGAACAGCAGCGCCAGTTTTTTCTGCGCGAGCAGTTGAAGGCGATCCAGAAGGAGCTCGGTATCGCCAAAGACGACCGCACCGCCGAGATCGAGGTGTTTCGGGGGCGCCTGCCCGAACTCCACCTTCCTCCGCCCGCCGCCAAGCGCATCGAGGAGGAGTTGCAGAAGATGTCGGTGCTCGAGGTCGGATCGCCCGAGTACGCGGTCACGCGCAATTACCTCGAATGGCTGACGCTGCTTCCGTGGGGGCGCTACTCGCAGGACCGGATCGACTTGAAACAGGCGCGCGAGACGCTGGACCGTGATCACGACGGCCTCGAGGACGTCAAAGACCGGATCGTCGAGTTCCTCGCGGTCGGGGCCATGAAGGGCGAGATCGCGGGCTCGATCCTGCTCCTCGTGGGACCGCCCGGGGTCGGCAAGACCTCCATCGGGCGCTCGATCGCCCAGGCACTCGGGCGCACGTTCTACCGGTTTTCGGTCGGCGGCATGCGCGACGAGGCCGAAATCAAGGGCCATAGGCGCACCTACATCGGCGCCATGCCCGGAAAATTCATCCAGGCGATTCGCGAGGTCGAGGTCGCGAACCCGATCATCATGCTCGATGAAATCGACAAGATCGGGTCATCCTACCAAGGGAACCCCGCCTCGGCCTTGCTCGAGGTGCTGGATCCCGAACAGAACGTCGATTTTCTCGATCATTACATCGACCTGCGCTTCGATTTGTCGAAGGTGTTGTTTATCTGCACCGCGAATCAGATCGACACCATACCGCGGCCGCTCTTGGACCGCATGGAGGTCATCCGGCTGGGCGGTTATATCACGAGCGAGAAGCTCGCGATCGCCAAACACCACCTCCTGCCCAAACAGATGACGCGGGTGGGTTTGAAGCGCGGGCAATTGCGCATCGATGACCGGGCGATCCGCGAAATCATCGAGGGGTACGCCCGGGAGGCGGGCGTGCGCGGTCTCGAGAAGAAGCTCGGCTCCATTGCGCGCAAGGCCGTGGTCGCGATCATGAACGGCGAGAAGACGCCGATCCGGGTCGGGCCGCGCAATCTCCGCGACTACCTGGATCGGCCGGTGTTCCAGCCCATCAAGCCTTTGCGCGGCGTCGGGATCGTGACCGGGCTTGCCTGGACGCCGATGGGCGGCGCCATCCTCGATATCGAGGCGACGCGCGTGCATAGCGCGACCCGCGGTTTCAAGCTCACGGGCCAGCTCGGGGACGTGATGCGGGAATCCGCCGAGATCGCCTACAGCTACGTCGCCTCGCACTGCAAGCAATATGGGGCGCCCGAGGACTTCTTCGACAAGGCCGCCCTGCATCTGCACGTGCCCGCGGGCGCGATCCCGAAGGACGGCCCGAGCGCCGGCATCACGATGGCGAGCGCCTTGCTGTCGCTTGCGCGCGGCAAACGGATCGCCCGGGCGCTCGCCATGACCGGCGAGATCACGCTCACGGGGCACGTCCTGCCGGTGGGCGGCATTCGGGAAAAGATCATTGCCGCGCGCCGCGTGCGCATCCCCGAGATCATCATGCCGGCCACCAATCGCAACGATTTCGAAGAGTTGCCGGAACACGTGCGCTCGGGCCTCACGGTGCATTACGTCGCGCATTATCGCGAGGTGGTGCCGCTCTTGTTCCCGGAGCCGGCGTAACGTGGGCCACTTCGCGGATTTTCGTTGTCGCGGGTGCCGTTACGAGGAGGTCGATCTCGGCGTCGGCCACGGGCGCAAGCCGACTCCCGTCCTCAAGCTGTTTCGCTGCGACCACTGTCATTCCGTCGGCAGCACCTGGGTTCAGGAGGGTCGGGTCACGCGCTGCAGCTTCTGCTATCACGACGAGCCGGTGCTTCTGGCAGACGACGTCACAGCGCTTGCCTGCCCGAAGTGTCAGGCGCCGGGCGTCGTGACCCATCGCCGCGACGCCACCTGGGAGTGATTACCGCAGACGCACCGGGCTCTTCAGCTGCTGCGTGGCGAACTCTTCGAGGTCGGCGAGGAGTTCCCGACCGCCCTCGCGCACCCAGAGCGAGCGCTCGGGATCGTAATGATAATGAAAGCCCCCGCTCTTGGCCGCGACCCAGATCTGTTGTAACGGCCGCTGTTTGTTGATGATGATGCGCGAGCCGTCGGGGAATTCGAGCGTCAGGATCTCGTCTTCGGTCTCGAACTCGATGTCGGCGCCGCTGTCCTCGACGGCGTGCTCGATGCGCGCCAGCATATCCTGGGCGGCGCTTTCGTATTGCGTCTCATTGGGCATCGCGTCCTCATCCGGCGGCAATCGCTCTTCGGGCAGGGACATCCTAGCGGGGATCGCGGGGAAGAGCCAGGGCTCCCCGCGCTTTCTCGGGTTTGCCGTTCTTCCGCTTGAGCCCAAGGGCTTTTACCCTCTATTCTTGGCGCCATGACGAAAAAGGTCCTGGTACTGGGGGGGTATGGCGCCTGCGGGCGGCGGATCGCCGCGCGCCTTGCGCGCGATCCCGGGGTTGAGTGCGTCATCGGGGGCCGTGACGTGCGCCGCGGCCAGGAGGCCGCGGACGCGCTCTCGGTGTCGTTTGCGACCGTGGATATTCGTCGCCCGACGTCGCTGAACGCGGCGCTCGACGGGGTGTTTGCGGTGGTCAATGCCTGCGGGCCCTTCCTGTGGCGCGATTACGCTATCGCCGAGCGCTGCGCCCGGCGCGGGGTCCACTACGTCGACATGGCCGACGACGCTTCCTACATGCTGGGCATCCAGACGCTCGCGGGCCGGGCCCGCGAGGGGCAGGTGGCCCTGGTCTCGGGGGCCGGTTCGGCGCTCGCGTTCTCCTCGGTGCTCGCCGAGACGCTGTCCGCCGAGTTCGATGTCATCCACGCGATCGATATCGCGCAACTGTCGGGCAATCGCACCCCCCGCGGCCCCGGGTGCGTGCGCTCGCTCCTGTCGGCGCAGCGCCGCCGGGTCCGTCTCTTCGAGCGCGGGCAGTGGCGGGAGGTCCCGGGCTTCAGCCGCGGGCGGACCGTGGAGATGCCCAAGCCCTTCGGCAAGCGGCGGCTTTATATGGTGGATGCCGCCGAGACCGAATTTCTGGGCAAGCACTATCAAGCCCCTGTCACCTATCGGACCGGGCTCGAGCTCGCGGTTTTGAACCGCGGCCACGCCTGGCTTGCCTCGCTCAATCGCCACGGGCTCGTCCAGGACACCGGGCGCTTCGCGGGGCTTTTGCACGGCCTCCAGCACGCCTTGCGCGGTTTCGGCGTCGCGGCCTTCGGACTGACCGTGGTGATGTCGGGCGAGCGCTCGGGGCGGGCCCTCGTCCGGCGTGCCGCCTTGCTCGCGCGCGAGGAGGGCCACGCGGCCGGGTGCATCCCGGCGATCGCCTTGGTGCGCAAGTGGGCCGCGGGCGGTGGGGTGCCGGACGCGACACCGTGTTATGGGGTCTTGAGCCTTCAGGATATGACCGAGGAACTGGCGGGGCAGGGCGCGGTCCTGCAGTTGTCATGACGCGTCGCGTGATGGCCACGGTCGTGGCGCTCCTCTGGCTCGCGGGTTGCGGCAAGCGCGGACCCTTGTATCTGCCGCCGGCCCACCCGGCCCACCCGGCCCACCCGGCTCACCCGACTCATTCCCGCTCCCATAGGACCGCACGCTGAAGACCTCCGTGGACCCTTTCCATTACCAAAACGGGCAGCTCTGCGCGGAGGGCGTCGCGCTCGCGCAGGTCGCGGCCGCCGCCGGCACGCCGTGCTATGTCTACAGCCGGCGCGCCGTGCAGGAGGCCTACGAGGCCTTCCGGCGGGCGCTTGGGCCCTTGGGGCTTGTGTGCTATGCCGTCAAGGCCAACGCCAATCTCGCGCTGCTTGCGGTCCTCGCGCGGCTCGGCGCGGGTTTCGACATCGTCTCGCAGGGCGAACTCGAGCGGGTGGTGGCGGCGGGCGGCGATCCCGGGCGGGTGGTGTTCTCCGGCGTCGGCAAGACCGAGGCCGAGATGCAGCGCGCCTTGGCGCTCGGGATCCTGTGCTTCAACGTGGAGTCCCTGCCGGAGCTTACGCGCCTGAACGCGCTCGCGCAGGCGCGCGGCGTGCGCGCCAACGTGTCCTTGCGCGTCAATCCCGATGTGGACGCCCGTACCCACCCGTATATCGCTACCGGGCTCAAGGACAACAAGTTCGGATTGCCGCTCGCCGAGGCCTTGGCGGCCTACCGGGAGAGCGCGCGCTATCCGGGCCTCGTGTTCACCGGCATCGATTGCCATATCGGCTCGCAGTTGACGGAGTTACGGCCGTTCGCCGATGCCTGGGACCGGGTCCTGCCGGCGGTGCGCGCGCTCCGCGACGAGGGCATCGTCCTTGGGCATCTCGATGTCGGCGGGGGTCTGGGGGTCCGCTACCGCGACGAGCATGTGCCGAGTGTCGCGGCCTATGTCGATCTCCTGAAGGACCGCCTGCGCGCGCACGGCCTCGACGATCTCCAGGTCATTCTCGAGCCCGGCCGTGCCCTGGTGGCGGCGAGCGGGGTGCTGGTGACGCGCGTCGAGTACCTGAAAGAGGCCAGCGAGAAGCGTTTCGCGATCGTCGATGCCGGCATGAACGACCTCCTGCGCCCGGCGCTCTACGGCGCGTGGCAGGACATCGTCCCGCTCGGCGTGCGCCCGGGGCCTGGGCGTGAATACGATGTCGTCGGGCCCGTGTGCGAAAGCGCCGATGTGCTGGGCCGCGGGCGCACGCTGCGCAT
The DNA here is from genome assembly GCA_027343725.1 of Acidiferrobacteraceae bacterium. Classification (GTDB taxonomy): domain Bacteria; phylum Pseudomonadota; class Gammaproteobacteria; order Acidiferrobacterales; family Acidiferrobacteraceae; genus Acidiferrobacter. The sequence continues at coordinate 16,098 of DAHWKH010000026.1, read as the reverse complement.
CGAGGCCGGCGACTGGCTCGCGGTGCGCGACGCCGGCGCCTACGGGTTTTCCATGAGTAGCCAATACAACGCGCGCCCGCGCCCCGCCGAGGTGCTCGTCGACGGGTCGCGCTTCACGATCGTGCGCCGCCGCGAGACCTATGAGGACCTGATGCGCGACGAGAGCATCCCGGATCTCGAGGAGACGACGTGACGCCGCGCGCGGGGTCTTTTGCCTTCACCAAGATGCATGGCCTGGGCAACGACTTCGTGGTGATCGATGCCGTGAGGCAGACGATCGCATTGAGCCCGGAGACCATCCGCCGGATTGCGGATCGCCGTTTGGGCGTCGGTTGTGATCAGGTCCTGATCGTGGAACCAAGCCCGGTCCCCGGGGTGGATTTCGGATACCGGATCTTCAATGCCGACGGGGGCGAGGTGCAGCAGTGCGGCAATGGCGCGCGGTGTTTCGCGCGCTACGTGTACGAGGAGGGATTGACGGACAAGACCACGATCACCGCCCACACGCCCGCGGGCGTGATCACGCTGGAACGGCTTGCGCAAGGCGAGGTGCGGGTGGATATGGGGCCGGTCCGCATGGCGCCCGCGGACGTGCCGTTTATCGCGCCCGAGCCGTCTGTGGTCTACAGTGTGGATGTGGGGGGACGGAAACGGGAACTCACCGTGCTGTCTCTTGGCAACCCGCACGCGGTGCAGGTCGTCCAGGACGTCGAGCGCGCGCCGGTCGCCGACGAGGGCCCGCGGATCATGAACCATCCGCGGTTCCCGGAGGGGGTCAACGCAGGTTTTCTGCAGATCGTCGACCGTCGCACGGTCCGGCTGCGGGTCTACGAACGCGGCGCGGGGGAGACGCCGGCGTGCGGGAGCGGGGCGTGCGCGGCGGTGGCCGCCGGGCGCCTGCGGGGCCTTTTGGATGACCGGGTGGACGTCCAGTTGCGGGGCGGCCGCTTGACCGTGAGCTGGGATGGGCAGGGCTCCGTGTGGATGCAGGGGCCGACCTGTCGCGTCTATGACGGGCAATGGGGTGGGCAGAACGCATGAAACGAGTGAATGATGACGACTCCTGGGAGCAGGAGCTGGCGCGGTATCTGCGCGAGAATCCGGACTATTTTCAGCGCCACGAGGACTTGCTGGAAGTGTTGCGGATCCCGCACGTCGGGCATGGCGCGGCCGCGTCCTTGCTCGAACGCCAGGCCACGGTGCTGCGCGCGCGCCTGGCGAGCAAGGATCGGGAGTGGCAACGGTTCCTGAGCGTCGCGCGCGACAACGACATCGTGATGGAGCGCTTACACCGCTTGGCGGTGGCCCTGATCGACGCCTGTACGATCGATGACGTCTTCGGGTGCGTGTACGATCTCGCGCGCCGCGAATGGCGGCTCGACGCGGTGGTCATCGCGCTCGGCATCGACGGCGGCCCCTTGGCGGGGCGCAACGAGTTCGTGTCCCCGGACGACAGCCCGTTGCGGCTCGCCTTGACGCTCGCCCCCGACAAGCCCCTGTGCGGGCCGACGGAGACCTTGGGGGAGGCGCGCGCGCTTCTGCGCGGGCAGGAGGCCGAGATCCGCTCGGTCGCGCTCGTGCCCTTGCACGACCCGGTGCGTTCGGGCGTGCTGCTTTTGGGCAGCCGCGATCCGGACCGTTTTCCGGTGGGCGTGGGGACCGTCTACCTGAGCCGCCTGGGCGAACTCGTGATGCGCGCCGCGGCCCACCAGCTGAATCGCCCATGACAACGCCGTCGTGGGACGCGGCGATCGCTCTGTGCCTTACGCGGCTCGCGTCCGAGCGCCGCTTCTCCGCGCACACGGTGGCGGCCTACCGGCGCGATCTCGAGCGCCTGAGCGCCTTCGCGCGCGCTCGCGCATGCCCCTCGCCGGATCAGATGACAGGGGCGCTGGCGCGTGACTTTGTCGCCAGCCTGAGCCGTTCCGGGCTCGGCGGACGCAGCATCGCGCGCGCGCTGTCGGCCGCGCGCACCCTCTACCGCGAGTGCGCCATTCCCGGGAGTCCGTTTCGCGCCGTACGCGCCCCCAAAAGCCCCCGCAGACTGCCGGCCGATCTGTCGGTCGATGCGCTCGCGGGGTTTTTGCACGCGCCGGCACGCACCCCGATCGAGGTCCGCGATCTCGCGCTCGTGGAGTTGTTCTATGGCGCGGGCCTCAGGCTGTCCGAGCTCGTCAACCTGAAGGTCACGGAACTCGATTTGGGGCAGGGCCTCGTGCGCGTGCTCGGCAAGGGGCAACGCGAGCGCGTCGTGCCGATCGGCGCCGGGGCCGAGGCGGCGCTGCGCGCGTGGCTCCCGTTGCGCGCAGCATCCGAGCCTTTGGGCCCGCTGTTTCCGGGGCGTGGCGGGAGGCCTTTGTCGGCGCGCGCCATCCAAAAGCGGCTGGCGTGGCTTGCGCGCGCGCGCGGACTGGGCGTGCCGCTGCACCCGCATATGCTGAGACACTCGTTTGCAAGCCACGTCCTGCAGTCGAGCGGTGATTTGCGCGCGGTCCAGGAGCTCCTGGGGCATAAGAATCTCACCACCACCCAGATTTATACCCATCTCGATTTTCAGCGGCTCGCCGCGGTGTACGATCAGACCCATCCGCGCGCCCGCCGCAAAACGCGTTGAAGGGTCTCTGGGGCGCGTGCTAGCGTGCAAGGGCCTTTCGGGGGAGGAAGGGGGGATTGAGCGATGTGGGGGTTCAGAAAAAAGACCAAGAAAAAGAAGGCCGCTGCGCGGACCATCGTCAAGAGCGGCTCGTATTGCGGGCCTGAGCGCCGGCGCGTCGTGCGCCGCAAGCAGGGGGACCGGCGCACCGCGGTGCGCTGGGAGCCCGGCGACGAACCCCGCCGTCAAGACGAGGGGCGGCGTGTGACAGACACCCGATTTCTCGACCGCTGACTTGTCTTTGGCCGTGGGCGCCTCCACATAGCACGGACGAGGTTTCTCCGGGAGCGGCAGTTGGAACAATTCCACGGCACGACCATCCTCTCCGTTCGGCGTAACGGGCTCGTCGCGCTCGGCGGCGACGGCCAGGTGACTATGGGCCAAACCATCATGAAGGCCAATGCCCGCAAGGTCCGTCGCCTCTACAAGGAGCGCATTCTCGCGGGCTTCGCCGGCGGCACGGCCGATGCCTTCACCTTGTTCGAGCGTTTCGAGGCCAAGCTCGAGAAACACCAGGGGCATGTGACGCGCGCGGCGGTCGAGCTCGCGAAGGACTGGCGCACCGACCGCTTGCTCAGGCGCCTGGAGGCCTTGCTCGCGATCGCCGACTCGGAGGTCTCGCTCATTCTCACCGGCAACGGCGATGTCATCGAGCCCGAGGACGGGTTGATCGCGATCGGCTCGGGCGGGCCTTACGCCCAGGCGGCGGCGCGCGCGTTGCTTACGCACACCGAGTTGTCGGCCCGCGAGGTGGTCGAGCGGGCCCTGCATATCGCAGGCGACATCTGTCTTTACACCAACCACCAGTTGACGATCGAAGAACTGAGACCCTCCTGATGTCGGAAATGACCCCGCGTGAGATCGTGCAGGAGCTCGACAAGCACATCGTCGGGCAGCGTGCCGCCAAGCGTGCCGTGGCGATTGCCTTGCGCAATCGCTGGCGGCGCGCGCAGGTCAAGGATGCGGAGCTGCGCTCCGAAATCACCCCCAAAAACATCCTCATGATCGGCCCCACCGGCTGCGGCAAGACGGAGATCGCGCGCCGGCTTGCGCGGCTTGCGCGGGCGCCGTTTCTCAAGGTCGAGGCCACCAAGTTCACCGAGGTCGGCTACGTCGGGCGCGACGTCGATTCGATCGTGCGCGACCTCGTCGACATCGCCGTGAAAATGATGCGTTCGCAGGACATGGAGCGCGTGCAGGCACAGGCCGAGGACGCCGCCGAGGAGCGCGTTCTGGACGCGCTCGTCCCGCGCTCGCGGGAGAGCGCCTACGGGCTCGGACAGGGCGATGCCGATCACGACGGCGGGGCCGCGCGCCAGCGTTTCCGGCAACGCCTGCGGGCGGGCGAGCTGAATGACACCGAGATCGAGATCGAGCTGCGCGCGAACCCGGCCGGGGTCGAGATCTTCGCGCCCCCGGGCATGGAAGAGATGACGAGTCAGCTCCAGGGGATGTTCCAGAACCTCGGGGGCAAACGCTCCAAGGTCCGCAAGGTGAAGGTCCGCGAGGCCATGAAGCTCCTGACGGAGGAGGAGGCCGGCCGTTTGATCAACGAGGAGGACCTCAAGGCGCGCGCGGTCGAACGGGTCGAGCAGCACGGGATCGTATTTATCGACGAGATCGACAAGATCGTGGGGCAATCCGAGAACCAGGGCGCCCAGGTCTCGCGCGAAGGCGTGCAACGGGACCTCTTGCCGCTGGTCGAGGGCTCCACCGTGTCCACCAAATACGGCATGGTACGCACCGACCACGTTCTGTTTATCGCCTCCGGCGCGTTTCACGTCGCGCGCCCCTCGGACCTCATCCCGGAATTGCAGGGGCGCCTGCCCATCCGCGTGGAACTCGATGCCCTCACGGCGGACGATTTCGAGCGCATCCTGAAGGAGACGCACGCCTCCCTGACCGAGCAGTACGCGGCCCTCATGGCCACCGAGGGATTGACGCTTACGTTCACCGACGACGGCGTGCGCCGCCTCGCCGAGCTTGCGCACCAGGTGAACGAACACACCGAGAACATCGGCGCCCGCAGGCTCCATACCCTGATGGAGCGATTGCTCGAATCGATCTCCTACGAGGCCCCCGACAAGAGCGGCGCCTCGCTGTCCGTCGACCGCGCCTACGTCGATCAGCATCTGGCGGAGCTCGCCGGCGACGAGGACCTCGCGCGTTACATCCTCTGAGGGCCAAGGCCCCCCGGGGCCTCCGAGGGAGGCCCCGGGGCCCGGCTCAGGCGGTCTTGGCGTTCAGCATGGGCACCTTGATGAGATCCAAGAGGGCGATGTAGATCACCGTGAATCCGAGCAGAATGGCGATGTCTGCCCACCCGACGGCCGCCATGAAGACCCCGAAATGCGCGAGTAGCGACACCAGGATGACGTCGCCGATCGTCGCCAGCAAGAGGTATCCGCCGGGTCGCGAGGACCAGAAGTAGGAACGCTCGCGCACCAGGAACACGTTCGACAGGCCCGAGAAGACGAGCCCCAGGAAGCTCAGCGTCTGGAGCGCCGGCAACGGCAGATCCAGGACGTCCTTGCCCACCAAGAACACGGCGAAGATGTAGACGAGCCACGCGACCGCGATGATCAAGGATGTGCGGATGAGGACCTTGACGTTCCAGACATCCGGACTCTGCGACACACGCACGTTGTCGCTTGCGATCGACATCGTCACGAAGTCGTTCGCGAACAGCAACAGCAGCACGAGCAGGGGCGTCACGACGAACTGCCGGAAGAGGATCAGGCCTAAGCTCAGGAACACGGCCACCTGGATCGTCTTCACGATTTTGTTGAGCGTGTAGGTGAGGAGCCTCTGGTACACGCGCCGGCCGGTCTTCACCGCCTCCACCACGCCGTTCAGGCCGGGCTCGGTCAGCACCATGCTGGCGGCGGCCTTGGCGACATCGGTTGCGCTCGAGACCGCGATCCCCACCTCCGCTTGCTTCAAGGCCGGCGCGTCGTTCACGCCGTCGCCCGTCATGCCGACGGTATGGCCGATCTTCTGAAAGGTCTCGACCAAACGGTATTTGTCCTCCGGGTAGACGCCGGCATAGATGTCGCAAATCTGCCCCTTGCCGATTTCCTCACGCCCGCCGATGTGGACGCCTTCCATGCCGAGTTCCGCCGCCACCACCCGCGCCGTGGCGAGGCTGTCGCCCGTCACCATGCGCACGCGCACCCCGAGCTTACGGAGTTCCGCGATGATGCCGCGCGCCTCGGGTCGCGGCGGGTCGGCGAGCGCGATCAGCCCGAGGAAGGCAAGCCGCCCCTCGGGGCCGGCCGCGACACCGAGAACCCGCGCGCCGCTTGCCGCGAGGTCCGCGATCGCCTCCTCCCAGAAGTGGCCGCCGGCGCCGGCGATCTCCGCCACGACGTGCGGCGCGCCTTTGATGGCGCGCCAGGCGGCACCGGCGCGTTCGAAGGTGGCTTCCGAGCGCTTGGTGCCGGGATCGAAGGGTGTAAAGCCGGTCTTCTCCGGCAGGCTCACGCCCTTCTCCTTCAGGCCTTGCAGGATCGCCTTGTCGAGCGGGTCCTGGGTGCGCTCGTCGCTGGCCAGACCCCCCATCAGGAGGAGCTCCTCGTCATCCACGCCGTCCGCCGCCTGCATCGCCGAGAGCGTCAGCTCGTTCAGCGTGAGGGTCCCGGTCTTGTCGCTGCAGAGTTCGTTCATGGCCGCCGATTCCTCGACCGCGGCGAGGCGTGTCAGTAACACCCCCTTGGCCGAGAGATCGAGCGATGCCACGGCGCTGGTCAGAGTGAAGGTCGCGGTCAGGGCCACCGGCACCGATGCGACCAGCAGGATGAGGGCGAACGGCATCACCTGCAGGAGCGGCAGGCCGGTGATGAGCGCGTAGGCGAGGATCGCGACCACGAGCACCCCATCCATCAAGAGCAGGTAGCGCACGATCGACATCACGAGCGCTTCGGCGTGGCTGCGGCTGCCGGCCCCGCGCATGAGCTCCGCGGTCTTGCCGAAATAGCTGCGGCTGCCGGTCGCCGTGACCTGCCCGCTCGCCTCGCCGCGCCTCAAGACCGACCCCGAATAGACGGGCTCCCCCGGCTCGCGCTCGACCGGCACCGACTCCCCGGTCAACGCCGACTGGTCGACCAGCACCTGTCCCTCGACGATCGTGAGATCCGCGGGCGCGAAATCCCCGACCCGCAGGTGCACGTAATCGCCGGGCACGAGGTCCGCCGAGGACACCTGGATCCAGGCCCCGTCGCGCAGCACGCGCGCCATGATCTGCAGTTTGTTGCGCAGCATGTTCAGGGCGTTTTGCGCGCGTTGCTGGTGCATGAACCCGAGGATCGCGTTGAAGACCAGCAAAAACGCGATGATCAGGCCCTCGATGCGGTTGCCGAGAATGAGCTCCAGGACAAGGGTCGCCTCCAGCATCCACGGGACCGGGCCCCAGAGCTTCTTGAAGAACTGCCGCAGCGGGTTGGGTTTATCCTCGACGATCACGTTCGGCCCGTATTCGGCCAGAAGGCGCGTAACCTCCGCGCTGCTCAAACCCGCCTTGTTAATGGCTTGCCCCGCCGCCTGATTTTTGGCCCCTTCGCCCATCGACTGCCCCCTTGATCATGACCCGTTCATTCGGAATGCCGTTTCGGCCCCTTTCACTTGCGCGGTTTGAGATCGATGCGCGTCACATCCTTGTCGAATTTGCGGTCGAAGGTCTCCTTCAGGACCGCCTTATGCACGTCGCCGATGCTCAGGATGCCGACGAGTTTTTTGTCGGTCGCCACCGGGATGCGGCGGATCTTGTGGGCGATCATGACCGCCACGGCGCGCAGGATCTGATCGTCCGGGTTCACGGTGAAGACGTGCGTCGTCATGAATTCCGAGACCCGCGCATCGAGGACGTCGCGGAATTCCGCCTCGAGGTCATCGAAGTGCACCGAGGCCGCGATTTGGATCGCGTCGTCGATCTTTGGGTACATCGCGCGCAAGATGTCCTTTTCCGACACGACCCCCACGATCGTCCCATCCTCGGTGACCACCGGTAATCCGCTGATATGGTAAAAGCCGAGCAGGGTGGCGACGTCGCGGACCGCGCTATCGGGTCTCACCGTTTTGACTTTGGTCGTCATGACATCTTTCACGTGCATGCTGTTTCTCCCTATCCGCCGCGGGCGGTGTGCTGAGAGTCGGAAAACGATCGGACTATAAGGACTCCATGATATTCGACGGGGAATTTTATAAATGCATAAAAATCCCGGATATTCCAGCGTTTTTTCAAGTACATCTCGACTATAGGACCGTGCGTCTTGCGGATCAAGTCGGAAGGAAAGCCATCCCGAATACGCTTCGCAGAGCATGGAATCGATGGCGCACACGACCCCCTGAGGCCGACCCCAGGGGCGATCACACCATCCTGGGCCCGGGCGCGCTTTGACGCAGATCAGCGATCCGGCGGCGGCCGGGACCCCGGTCCGGACGGGGCCGTCCCGGGCGGCCCCGGCAGGGCGATCTGGGCCTTTTCCCCGCTTGAAAAACCGCCCCGCGGGCCCCAGATAAGGCGGGCCGGGAAGGGTGTCCCGGCGAGTGACATGACGAAGGAGGTGACTCTTATGACGGCTTTAATGCAGACCCCGACGAACTCGGGATGGACGCTTGTGAACGACGAACTCGACAACCTGCTCGAAGGCTTTTTCCGCCCGGCGCGGCGCATGCTCGAGCCGAGCCCGCGGGTGAGCGGCAGCGTACCCGCCATGGACGTGACGGAGCGCGAGAATGAGTATGTCATCCGCATGGACATGCCGGGGGTCGCGCGCGAGAACATCGATATCACGCTCGCAGACGGCGTGCTCACCATTTGCGGCGAAGTGAAGCGGGAGCACGAGGAACAATCCGGGGACCGCGTGATTCGCGAAGAGCGTTGCTACGGGAAGCTGACCCGCAGCGTCCGCTTGGGCTCGCACATCGACGACAAGAAGGTCGCGGCGAACTACAAAGACGGTGTCCTGGAACTCACCCTGCCGAAGGCAGAAGAAGTCAAGCCGAAGAAGATCACCATTTCGGCCTGAGCGCGGGTTTTTGCCGGCGCCTTGAGGGCTCCTCACCGAGGGGCCCTTGTTGTTTCCCCTGGGGGCCGCGGCGCGGCTGACTTCACCGGGGAAATCGGGTAATGTGCGCGCGACGACCGTTCGGAGATAACCGTGTCCTCTGCCGCCGCCTCTGTTGCCCTCCTCATGGAGGCCCTGCCCTACATCCGTCGGTTTCAGGGCAAGACCTTGGTGATCAAATATGGCGGCAACGCCATGACCGAGCCGCTCCTCAAGGAGGGCTTCGCGCGCGATATCGTGTTGATGAAGCTCGTGGGCATGAACCCCGTGGTGGTGCACGGCGGGGGCCCGCAAATCGGTCAGGTGCTCGCGCGTATCGGCAAGGAAAGCCAATTCGTGCAGGGCATGCGCGTCACCGACCGCGAGACCATGGATATCGTGGAAATGGTGTTGGGCGGTCTCGTCAACAAGGAGATCGTGCATCTCATCAACCGCCACGGCGGCAAGGCGGTCGGGCTGTCTGGCAAGGACGGCGGCATGATCCGCGCGCGCAAGCTCGCGTTGCCCTCGAAGGACGGACTGCCGAGCGAGATCATCGACATCGGGCACGTCGGGGAGGTGACGGGGATCGACGCCGAGCTCGTGAGCGTGCTCGACGGCGGCGACTTCATTCCGGTGATTGCGCCGATCGGCATCGGCGACGACGGCACGACCTATAATATCAATGCCGATCTGGTCGCGGGTTTCCTGGCGCGGACCCTGCGCGCCGAGAAACTACTGCTGCTGACCAATACCGCGGGCGTGCTGGGCGCCGACGGCGAGCTGATGGCCGACGTCGACGCGGACCGGGTGCGGGATCTGGTGCGCGACGGCGTCATCCACGGGGGCATGCTGCCCAAGGTGCAGTGCGCCCTGGACGCGGTCTCCGCGGGGGTCGGCTCGGCGCATATTGTGGACGGGCGCGTGCCGCACGCGGTGTTGCTCGAGGTTCTGACGAACGCTGGTGTCGGCACCTTGATTCGCGCGTAAAGGGGGGGCTTCATGGATGTCTCACGGATCGAACAGTATTTCGCCAAGACGCCGGCGCTCGCCGCGCTGTGCTCGCAGAACGGCTGGCCCGACGGGGATTCGCTCAAGGTCGAGGTCCTGGAACGGGGCCCGGGCGGCGCGGTGTGTGCCGTGTCGTTCGACGAGATCCTCGTGGAGGGTGCAGGCTGCGTGGCCGGGCGCGTGCCCTGCTGGGGGCGCTTTCGCGTCCTGACCGATGCCGCAGGCGACGTGGTGTCCGCCGAGCGCGAAGCCTGAGATGGCGCGCGCCGTCCGCGGCCAGCGCCGCCAGGAGATCCTCGAGACCCTGGCCCGATTGCTCGAGGAGCAGCCGGGCGCGCCGATCACGACCGCGCAGCTCGCGGGCGCGATCGGCGTCTCGGAGGCGGCGCTCTACCGGCACTTTCCAAGCAAGGCACGCATGTTCGAGGCGCTTTTCGACTTCATCGAGGAGACCGTCTTCTCGCGCGCCAACCGCATCCTCGCCGAGGACCTCCCGCCGCCCGACAAGGTCGGCCAGACGCTGACCGTGTGGCTGGCCTTCGCCGACCGCAACCACGGCCTTGCCAACCTCCTGCAGGGCGCGGTGCTCGCCGCGGAACACGAGCGCCTGCGCGGGCGGCTTGCGCAACTCTACGAGCGCCTCGAGACGCACCTGCGCCTCATCCTGCGCGAGGCGGTGCTGAAGCCCCAGGCACCGGCGCCGCGCGCCTGCGCGCAGCTGCTGCTCGCGGCCGCCGATGGGCGCGTCGCCCAGGCCGTGCGCACGCGCTTTCGGTCTTCGCCGCTCAGCGACTGGCCCGAGCAATGGCAGCTGCTCGCCGCGGCGCTCTTCCCGGATCCCGCCGCCTAGCTAGTGTTTGCGCGCCGGTTTGGCGTGGCTTGCGCGCGCGGGGCGCGACGAGGCGGAGGCGGTGTGCTGGCCCGTCGCGGAGTCGCGCTCGACGAACTTGGCAAAGCGGCTCTCGTGGCCGTCGGCCGTGCGCTCCTGGTAGAGAAACGCGAGTTCCCGGTCGTCGAAGGTGGAAAAAAAGTCCTCCCACGAGATCGATTCGAGCGTCTCCTCGCCGCGCCTATCCGGAAAATCGATCCGCAGAAGACCCCCGCCCGAGGAGTCGGCGGTCGCTTTCACGCGCGCCGGCCGTCCGCCGCGCCGTTCCGTCCAGTCGCGGATTTCGCGATGATCGGTGGTGATTTTGCCGCTGCTGGTCATGACACCTCCTAGCCGTTGACGACCGTCCCCCCGTTCGGGTGCAGGATCTGCCCGGTCATGTACGAGGAATCGGAAGACGCGAGAAAGACGTAGCAGGGAGCGACCTCCGAGGGTTGCCCGGCGCGCTTCAGGGGGACGTCCTGACCGAAGCGGGTGACGCCCTCGCTGCTCGTGGTGGCGGCGATCAGCGGCGTCCATATCGGGCCCGGGGCCACGCCGTTCACGCGGATGCCGCGCGCGACGAGCGCCTGCGACAAGGACCGCGTCAGGGCGACGATCGCGCCCTTGGTCGCCGAATAGTCGATGAGGTGGGGGCTGCCCTTGTAGGCCGTGACCGAGGTGGTGTTGATGATGGCGCTGCCCTCGTGCAGGTAGGGCAGGGCGGCCTGGGTCAGGTAAAAGTATCCGAACAGGTTGGTGCGAAAGGTCTGTTCGAGCTGCGCCTGCGAGATGTCCTGGAAATCGGCGACCGGGTGCTGTTCGGCGGCGTTGTTGACGACGATGTCGATGCCCCCGAACAACGCCACGGTTTTCTCCACGGCCTCACGGCAAAAGGCCTCCGAACCGATGTCGCCCGAAAGGGCCAGGCACCGCCGGCCGGTCTCCTCGACGAGCGCGCGTGTCTTCGCCGCATCCTCGTGTTCGTTGAGATACAAGAGCGCACAGTCCGCCCCTTCGCGCGCGAAGGCCAGGGCCGTCGCGCGGCCGATTCCCGAGTCTCCGCCGCTTATGAGGGCCGTGCGGTTCGTGAGCTTGCCACAGCCGCCCGTTGCCGTGCCCGCGTCCGGTTGCGGGCGCATGCGTGCCTCGTGACCGGGCTGCCTGTCCTGGTGCTGGGGCGGAAAGGAACTCTCGTGCTGATCCATTGTGTCCTCCGAACGCGTGCGCATTGTGGGGCGGGACGGTCGCCACGCCATCGTGACAAAGTCGGAGGCCGCGTGGTTCGGAATGCGTACCATGGGGCCATGGACAAGGAGGCGCGTAACGAGGCCCTGGCCGCCTACCGGAGCAAGCGCGACTTCGCCCATACGCCCGAGCCGAGCGAAGCCGGGACGAGCCGCGCAGGCGCGCGCTTTGTCGTGCACGAGCACCACGCCTCCCATCTCCATTGGGATTTGCGCCTCGAGCACGACGGCGTGCTCGTCTCTTGGGCGGTGCCCAAGGGCATCCCGCTGTCACCGTCCGACAAGCGCCTCGCCATCCACGTCGAGGACCATCCCCTGTCGTACGCCGATTTCGAAGGCGAGATCCCACCCGGGCACTATGGCGCGGGCCAGGTGCGGATCTTCGACAGGGGCACCTACGAATCCGAGCGTTTCGATGCGCAGGAGGTGCGCTTTGCGTTTCACGGGCGGCGCCTCGAGGGCCGGTACGTGCTGTTCCGCACGCACGACACCCACTGGATCCTGAAGCGTCGCGACCCGCCGCGCGTGATGGCCGATCCGTTGCCGCCCGCAAAGCCCATGCTGGCGCGTCTCGGAGGGCTCCCGGACGACGAGGACGCCTACGCCTTCGAGGTGAAGTGGGACGGCATGCGCGCGCTCGCCTTCGTTCTGAACGGCCGCTTGCGTCTCATCAGCCGCAACGAGCACGACGTGACCGCGCACTACCCGGAGATCCGCGCCCTCGGGCCTGCGCTCTCCGCGCGTCCGGCCGTGCTCGACGGCGAGATCGTGGCGCAGGACGCAAACGGACGGCCGTCCTTTACGCGTTTGAAACACCGCATGGGACACACGGCCGGCGTCCGGGATCCCCTCGTGAGCGCCATCCCCGTCACCTATATGCTCTTCGACATCCTCTACCTCGATGGTCGCTCGCTGCTTGCCCGGTCGTACACGGATCGTCGTGCCCTCCTCGCGGGCTTGCGCCTCGAGGGCCCGGCGTGGTCCACGCCCAAGGCCCATGAGGGGGAAGCGGCGGCGTTTTTGGAAACGACGCGTGCCTGGGGTCTCGAGGGGATCGTCGCGAAACGCCTGCTATCGCCTTACGAGCCGGGCCTGCGAACGGGGGCCTGGATCAAGATCAAGAACATCCGGCGCCAGGAGTTCGTGATCGGCGGCTATCGGGCCGGCGCCCACGAGTCGCTCGGCGCGCTCCTGCTCGGCTATTACGAGCCGGGCGACCCGCGGACCCTGCATTACGCGGGCGCCGTCGGGACCGGGTTTACGCGCGCCTCGCGCGCCGAACTCCAGGCGCTCCTACAGGCGCGCGCACGCGCCCACAACCCGTTCGCGGACAAAACGCGCGGCGCGGGCGAGGTGTTCGTGGCCCCGGATCTCGTGTGCGAGGTGAGTTATCGGGAGTGGCCCGCCGGGCACAATCTGCGCCACCCGGCCTACGCGGGGCTGCGCACCGACAAGGCGGCCTCCGAGGTTGTGCGCGAGGACCCCGGCGAGCGCCCCTGAAGGTCCTTACGGCGATCGCTCACCGCAGACCGGACAGGCCGGGTCGCGGCGGCGGTGGATGGTGTGCATCTCGAGGTCGCGGGCATCGAAGAGCAAGAGGTCGTGGGCGAGCGGCCGGCCGATTCCGGCGAGCCTCTTGACGGCTTCGGTCGCCTGGAGCGTGCCCATGACACCGACGGCGGCCGCGAGCACTCCCCGTTCCGAGCAGCTCTCGGCCGCTTCCTCGCCCTCGGGATACAGGCAGCGATAACAGCCGGCCGCGCGCGCCTCGGGATCGATCACCATGAGCTGCCCCGTGTATCCGATGACGGCCGCCGACACGAGCGGTTTGGCGCGCGCGACGCAGGCGGCGTTGAGGGCAAAACGCGTGGCGAAGTTGTCGGAGGCATCGCACACGAGATCGGCGCGCGCCACCTCCTCATCGAGGCGCGTCCCGCGCAGGCGCTCGTGCAGGGGCCGGATCTCCCCCGGGGCCGCCCCTTGCAGGGCGCGCGCCGCCACCACCGCCTTGCCCTGGCCGACGTCGCGGTCCTCAAAGAGGACCTGGCGCGGCAGATTGGAGACCGCCACGGTGTCGGCATCGACGAGCGTCAGCTCCCCGACCCCGCTGCGGGCGAGATAGAGCGCGAGCACGCTCCCCAATCCCCCGACCCCGACCACCAGGACCCGCGCGCGCGCGAGCCGTTCAACGCCCGCGACCCCCATCTCGGGGAGGAAGAGGTGCGCGCTGTGGCGCAAGAGCGCCTCGTCATCCATGGGACCGCCCCGTGGTCACGCGCGCGTGGCCCGCGTAATCCGCGCGTGTCGCCACGTCGCGAAAGCCCTGGGCCCGGAGCAGGGCCTGGACCGCCGGGCCCTGGTCGAAGCCGTGTTCCAGCAGCAGGCGTCCGCCGGGATTCAGTGCCGAGCCGGCCTGCGCCACGATCGCCGCGAGCGCGCGTAAGCCGTCCGGACCGCCGTCCAGCGCAAGCCGCGGTTCGAAGCGCACGCCGTCCGCCGCGAGCGCGGGGTCGTCGCTTGCGATGTAGGGGGGGTTGCTCGCGATGAGATCGAAGCGCGCGCCCCCCTGGAAGGGGGCAAGCCAGTCGCCGGCCAGGAAGGCGATGTCGAGGTCCAGGCGGCGGGCGTTTTGCCGCGCCACCGCCAAGGCCGAGAGGCTTGCGTCGCAGGCCACGACCCAGGCCTGCGGCCAGGCGGATTTGAGGGCCAGGGCGATGGCGCCGGAGCCGGTGCCGAGATCGAGACAGCGCGCGAGGCCGCTCGGCGCGCCCGCGAGTGCCTCTTCCACCAAGACCTCGGTTTCCGGCCGGGGGACCAGGACCGCGGGCGCTACCGCAAGAGGCAGCGACCAGAACTCCGTGTGCCCGACGAGATAGGACAGCGGCCAACCCTCCCGGCGGCGCGCAATGAGCGCAAGCCAGTGTCGTTCATCGGCCGGGGCCAGGGGCTCTTGATCGGTTGCGAGCAGACGCGCAAGCGGGCGGTCCAGGACATGGCAGCCCAAGGCCCACACGTCCGGGCGCGCGAGGCCGCCCTGCAGGGCGCTGTTTGCCAGAAATTCCCCGATCGTCGTCATTCCTGGGCGAGCGCCGCCAATTGCTCGGTTTGATCCTCGGCGATCAAGGCGTCGATTAATTCGTCGAGATCGCCTTCGAGCACGCGCTCCAGGCGATAGAGGGTCAGATTGATGCGGTGGTCGGTGATCCGCCCCTGGGGGAAATTGTAGGTCCGGATCCGTTCCGAGCGGTCGCCGCTGCCGACGAGCCGGCGGCGGGTGGCGGCCTCCCGCTCCTGTTTGGCGCGCTGTTCCTGTTCCTTGAGACGCGCCGCGAGCACCGACAGGGCGCGCGCGCGATTCTTGTGTTGCGAGCGCTCGTCCTGGCACTCGACCACGATGCCGCTTGGCACGTGGGTGACGCGGATCGCCGAGTCGGTCTTGTTGACGTGTTGCCCGCCGGCCCCCGAGGCGCGGAAGGTATCGATCTTGAGGTCGGCCGGGTTGATGTGGATCTCTTGTTCCGGCACCTCGGGCATGACCGCGATCGTGCACGCCGAGGTATGAATGCGCCCTTGCGTCTCGGTCGCGGGCACGCGCTGCACGCGGTGGCCGCCGGATTCGAATTTGAGGCGCGAGTACACGGAACGGCCGGCGAGTCGCGCGATCACCTCCTTGTAGCCCCCATGCTCGCCCGGGCTTGCGTGGATGATCTCGAGATCCCACCCCTGGCGCGTGCTGTAGCCCGCGTACATGCGGTAGAGGTCGCCGGCGAAGAGTGCCGCCTCGTCGCCTCCGGTGCCCGCGCGGATCTCGAGAAAAATATTGCGCTCATCGTCGGCATCGCGCGGCAGCATCAGGCGCTGCAAGGCCGCCTCGTGTTCGGCCTTCGCGCGCGCAAGATCGGCCATCTCCTCCTCGGCGAGCGCGCGCACCGTGGGATCGGGATCGGCCAGCAGCGACTGTGCCGCCGCGATCTGCGCGACCACGCCTCGCCAGGTTTCGAAACGCTCGACGATGGGTGTCAATTCCGCGTGTTCACGCGCGAGCCGCCGGAAGCGCTCCTGGTCCTGGACGACGAGGGGATCCGACAGTTCGGCGCCGGTCTCCTCCAGGCGTGCGACCAGTTTCTCCAATTTGGTCGCGATCGAGGGATGCATCATCAGGAGGCCTTGTCGTCGAGACGGAACAGCGCCCGCGCCGCCCCAATCAGGTCGATATCCCCTTTCGAATCGGCGGCGCGCAAGGCCGTGCTCGGCCCGTGCATGAATTTGTTGGTG
>DAHWKH010000021.1 GCA_027343725.1 Acidiferrobacteraceae bacterium | reverse complement strand
TCTGCGTGGAAGGTTCACTGGACAATAGTCTCCGCTGGCTGATTCGATCAACGAGGATTGCTCCTCCGGGATAAGGACGAGGGGTCTGTGCGATTTATTCCCTCGGGCCTTGCGGGCCTCGCTCAGGCGAGCAGCGAATCGAGATGCGCGCGGATGGCGCGGTCGGCGCCCGGGCCGAACGCCGTCTCTCCCGGCACGAAGGTGTCCGTGAACACGTACTCGAAGGGGATGTCCCGCAGGCCGAAGACCCCGAGGAGGCGATTCTCGTACGAGTCATCATCGGGTTGCGCGATGAGTTCCGGCCAGCCCGACCGTCCGGGCGTCAGCGCGGGCCCCAGAAACAAGACACCCGGAAGGTTTTTGAGCCGCAGCCCGCAGGTCCCCCGCGTGCGCCCTCCCATGGGCACGAAATCCATGGTGCGCGTCAGTTTCTGGCGGTTATCGAACGCCACGTCCACGGCGTCCGCGATCTCGGCCTCCTCCCGATAGGCCAGCACTTCCGCGCCGGCTTGGCGCCACGCCGCCAAGTCGCGCGCCCCGAATCGGCTCGGCAAAAACACGAACCGCAACACGGCCGCCTCCTGCAGCCGCGACATCGTCGCCTGGGAGTACGCGGGTGCGTTGACGAGCACGCCGCCCGCGTGCGCGTCGGCGATGTAATACACGGCCGGCGGCCCGACCTCCACCAGGAAGATCTCGCGATCCCGCAAACGGACGAGCGACTCCACTCAGCCTCTTTCCATGAGCGGCGCCAATTCCGTCAAGGCCATCTGATACACGTTGCGCTTGAACGCGACGATCGACCGAAGCGGCGCCCAATACTCGACCCACCGCCAGTCATCGAATTCCGGTGTCGGCGACGCATCGAGGCGCACGTCGGCGTCGTGGCCCCTGAAGCGCAAAAGGAACCAGATCTGCTTCTGGCCGCGAAAGCGCCGCCCGTTGGCCCGACGCACGGAACCGGGGATGTCGTAGCGCAGCCAATCCTGTGTCCGCCCGCGAATCTCGACCTGCGCGCTCACGAGCCCTACCTCTTCGTAGAGCTCGCGGTACAGCGCCTCCTCCACCGTCTCCTCGCGATGGATGCCGCCCTGCGGAAACTGCCAGCCGTCGCACCGGCAGCGGCGCGCCCAGAACACCCGGCCCTCCCCGTTGGCGAGGATGATGCCGACATTGGGCCGGTAGCCGTCGCGGTCTATCATATACAACGAGGTGGAGGCCGATTAGAATGCCGGCATTTTTGCAGAATTCACGCCGCACGGCAACGCCCGGGGACCTCGATGCTCGCACTTTTCGATCTGGATCAGACTTTGCTTGCCGGCGACAGCGACTATGCCTGGGGCCAGTTTCTGGCGAGTGTCGGCGCCGTGGATCGCGAGGCCTACGAGCGCGCGAACGACGCGTTTTACGAGGCCTACAAGGCGGGCACGCTCGATATCCGCGCCTTTCTCGCGTTCGCGCTCGAGCCCCTGACCCGCTATCCGCGATCCCAGCTCGACGACTGGCGCGCGCGCTTCCTCGAGGAGCGCATCCAACCCATGATCAAGAGCTGGGTCCCGGACCGCCTTGCGCGCCATCGCGCGCGCGGCGCGACGCTTGTCCTCGTGACCGCGACCAACAGCTACGTGACCGCGCCGATCGCCGAGCGCCTCGGGATCGCGCACCTGATCGCAACCATCCCCGAGGAACGCGACGGCGTCTTCACGGGCGGCGTCAGCGGCGTGCCCTGCTTTCGCGAGGGGAAGCTTCAGCGCGTGCGCTCGTGGATCGCCGATCACGGCCTCAGCCTGGCCGACAGCACGTTCTAT
The DNA here is from genome assembly GCA_027343725.1 of Acidiferrobacteraceae bacterium. Lineage (GTDB taxonomy): Bacteria > Pseudomonadota > Gammaproteobacteria > Acidiferrobacterales > Acidiferrobacteraceae > Acidiferrobacter. Next base: position 10,111 of record DAHWKH010000021.1, on the reverse strand, counting down.
AGCGACTCGCACAACGACCTGCCGCTGCTCGAGGCCGTCACCTATCCGGTCGCGGTCGATCCCGACCCGGCGCTCCTCGCCACGGCACGATCACGCGCCTGGGACATCCTGATCTCGGACCGCTTGCCGCTAGCCGAACACGCCAAATAGGCGCGCGCCCGCCATCAACACGGCGACCGCGAGCCAAAACAACAACACCCGCCACAAGAGCGCCACCACGCGGCGGATATCGGCGGCGTTCACGAGCATCGCCTGCGCACCGTGCGCGTCCGGCACGTCCTCGTCCTCGGGCTCCGCGCACTGGCTGATGTGCATGGCCCCGAAACCGGACGCGAGCAAGGGGCCGCTGTTGATATCGGACCACATGCCCGCCTGCCGGCGCCAGCAATGCAAGGCGTCCTCGAAACTCCCCATGATGCCATAGCTCAAAGCCGTGATCCGCGCCGGCACCCAACCGAGCACATCATCCAGGCGCGCCGCGGCCCAGCCGAACTCGGCGTATTGCGCGCTGCGATGGCCCCAGAGGCGATCCAGCACCGCCGCAAGCCTCTGCAGCACCGCGGCCACCGGCCCGAGCAGGATGAACCAGAACAAAGGGGCCATGACGGCGGCGTTCCCTTGTTTGAGGACCGCCTCCACCGTCGCCTGCGCGATCGCGGGCTCGGTGGCATCGGCCAGGGGCTTCAGGGTCAAGGCCTCCAGATAACTGGCCGCGGCCGCCACATCACCCGACTCCAACGACTCGGACACGGCACTCGCCGCGCGCGCCAGGCGATACAGATCGAGGCACAGATACAAGACCAGGATGTCGAAAACATAGACCAGCGAGACGTTCACGCGGCTGAGGACGTAACGAATGATGAACACCGCGAACACGACCGGAGCCACGGCCACGACCAGTGCCATCACGCCCTGGGCCCGGCTGCCGGCGTTGAAACGCTGTTCCAGCGTCTGCGCCCACTCCTCGTACCACGCCCAGAGCCGCACGGCCCCCCGGTCGGCGAACAAACGATCCAGGGCGACGGTAAACACGATGATGATGAGAGTGAGCGTCATAATGCGTCTTCTCCTGCCTTGGGCGGCGATGCCTCGTGCATCAGGGCCCGCCGGTAACGACTCCAGTCGAAATACGGGCCGGGGTCCGTTTTGCGCCCGGGCGCGATGTCCGAATGCCCGTAGAGGCGCTCGGCGCGGACCCGCGGATACCGGCGCATGAGGGCCCGCGACAACCCCACCAGGGTCTCGTATTGCCGATCCTCGAAGGGCCCATGATCCGTCCCTTCGAGCTCGATCCCGACCGAAAAATCATTGACGCGCGCGCGCCCCTCGCAGAGCGACACGCCGGCATGCCAGGCGCGCGCCCGGCAGGAGACGAACTGGATCAGTTCGCCGTCCCGGCGCACGAAGAAATGCGCCGAGACCCTGAGGTCGCGCAGGCCCGCGTACTCCGGGCGCTCGCCGGCCGGCAGGCGATTCGTGAACAGGCGTTCCACCGCATCGCCCCCGTACACCCCCTCCGGCAGGCTGATGGCATGCACGATCAGGACCTCGACCTCGGCCCCCGGCGGTCTTGGGTCCTGATTCGGGGACTCGATGCGCCGCGCACCCGCGAACCACCCGTGCTCATCGACACTCCCGTCCACGGCCCCCTCCTGCGACTGGCTCCCGCCATTGTAATGCCTCGCGGGACTTTTCGGTAAGGCGGCCCGAAGCGCGGCCTCAGCCGGTCTCCTCGGCCGCGAGGACTTCGTCCAATACGCGCAAAAACGCGGTCCCGGAGCGGCTCATGGGCCCTTGATGGATGACCGACAGCTCCTGCCGGATCGCCGGCAGGAGCGGGCGCGAACGCAAGTCGGGGGGCGTTTCCGCGAGCGCCGATACAAAGCCGACGCCCAGCCCGCAGCGCACCGCCGCGCGCACCGCCGCCGTGCCGCTGAATTCATAGCGCACTTCCGGGACGAGCCCGGCCTCGCGGAACGCCGCCTCCACGCGCTCGCGGGTCCCGGAGCCGGGCTCCCGCCACACCACCGCTTCGCCGGCGAGCGCCGCGAGCGCGACCGCTGCCTCGGGACCGTCCGCGGCCAAGGGGTGGCGCGGATGAAGAAGCAAGCGGATATCGGTCGTCACCAAAAGCCGCGCCCCGACACCGCGGTCGCGCGCGGCGAGCGGCGCATCTTCCACGAACACGAGATCCGCGACGTCCAGGCGTGCGCGCGCCTCCTCGGAGTTGCCGGAATGCAATCGCACCGTGATTCCCGGATAGAGTTTCTGAAAACGCGCGATGGCCGGCAGCAACAGAAACTCGGCGTTGGTCTGGCTCGCCGCGAGCAACAGGCTGCCTTGCTGGAATCCTTGCGCGTCGCGCCGCAATCCCTCGGCATCCGCGAGCACGCCCTCCAATTGCAACGCCAGCCGCAGCAGGTCCCGGCCGATGGGCGTGGCCGTGATGCCGCGCCCGTGGCGCCTGTACAGCGGCTCGCCCAGCCACTCCTGCAGGCGCCGCAGCTGATTCGAGACCGCCGGTTGCGTCACGCCCAGGCTCTCGGCGGCGGCGTTGATGCTGCCGGCGCGGACCACCATAGCCCATGTCGCAAGGAGCTGTGGATCGAGTCGCGCCATGCCGTCGTTGCCCCTGCTCACCGGAATCCCGGGGCGCCACTTTACACCGACTGCCCGCCACGCGGCCAGTTCGTCACGCACCCTTGCAGGAGGTGTCGCGCATCGTCTAGCCTTTGGGACGCTGCCCCTTTAGGATACGGGTCCAGTCGGGGCGCCCAATCGGGGGGCGCCGCGACAGCGATGCCACTCAATCCGGGCGGCGCGTGGGGCGAGGTGGCATGGAACCGTTTCTGTTGGGACTCTTGATCGGCGTTATCACGTCCGCGCCCATTGGGCCGGTCGGCTTGTTGACGATCCAACGAACGCTGACACAAGGGCGATTCGCCGGAATCTTGAGCGGTGCCGGGGCCGCGAGCGCCGACGCCTTTTACGGGGCGCTGGCCGGACTCAGTCTCAACGTGGTCTCGCGGTTTTTGGCGAGCACCCGCTTCTGGGTCCACCTCGGAGCGGCGCTTTTATGCCTCTGGTTCGGGGGGCGGGCCTTGTTTTTCCGGCCCATCCGGCACACATCCGGCCACCGCTACAGCGGGCGGGGATTGGCCTGGAACTATGTCTCGGCGACCCTGCTGACGCTCGCAAACCCCTTGACCATCCTCTTTTTCATCGTCGTCTTCACGACCTTGCACCTGGCCCACGCCGACACGACCCGGCTTCTGCTCACGATCGGCGGGCTCTTTGCCGGCTGTTTCCTGTGGTGGATCATCTTGAGCCTCACCACCGCGCACCTCCACAGCCGCCTGCACGGCCACACGCTCGTGATCATCAACCGCATCTCGGCGCTCGTGATCATCGCGCTCGGCATCGTCGCGCTCGTCAGCGCGGGTCGCTTGCTGATCCACGGAACCGTCTCCTGGCATTGAGACGCCCCCATCGGAAGACGCGGGACAAGGCCGCCACGGCCGGGCTATGCTAGGCCGATGGCGCTGATTCCGACACGAGCGCGCCCGCCCTCCTCCTCGGACGCGACCAAGCGGGCCCGGCTTCAGCGGGCCCAGAGGCTCGCACTGGGCTTTCTCGTCGCCGCGACGCTCGCCTACATCGGCGCCCGCCTGGCCCTGCCGGGACACCCGTGGCTGCATTACGTCGCGGCCTTCTCGGAAGCGTCCATGGTCGGGGCGCTCGCGGACTGGTTCGCGGTGGTCGCGCTCTTTCGTCATCCGATGGGCGTGAGGCTCCCGCACACCGCCATCATCCCGCGCAACAAGGCGCGGATCGCGGCGACCCTCGGGGACTTCATCCAGAGCCGCTTTCTGACCAGCGAAAAGATCGAAGACGGCATCCGCAAATTCACCCCGGGCCGGCGCCTGGCGAAGTGGGTCTCGCGGCCCGCGAACGCCGCGCGCCTCCTCGATCTCACCCGCGAACTCATCGCGCGCGTCGTCGCGAGCCTCGACCGGGAGTCCGTACGCCTCTTCGTCAAAGACACGGCCGCGCGGCAGTTGGGCCGCTGGGACACGAGCGCGCTCGTCGCGCGCGTCCTGCGCCTCCTCACCGAAAGCGGGCGCCACCAGGCCTTGCTCGACGAGGCCCTGACGCAATTGAGCCAGTTCCTTCAGCACGAGGACGTGCGCGAGGAATTGGTGCGCGCCATCGCCCGCCACATGGAGTTCGTCCCCTCCACGCTGAATCTCGACGAGCGCCTGGGTCGCGCCATCTTTCAGCGCCTTTACGAGGCGCTGCAGACGGTCCTGGACGCGGTGCGCTCCGACCGCGACCACGTCCTCAGGCGGCGCTTCGATGCCGCGGTGATCGATCTCTGTGACCGCCTGCAAAACGACGCGGCCTTCCGCTCGCAACTGAGCGCCCTGCAAGCCGAGTGGGCCTGCGAGCCGGCGACCCAGGAGGCCATCGGGGCCCTCTGGGAGGACGTGAGGTGCTGGCTCGATGACCAGGCCCGCGACCCCCGGGGGGCCCTGACCGAGCACTTGGCGGCCGTGATCCGCGATTTCGCGCAGGCGTACGCGCGACGCACCCGCCTCCATCTGTGGGTCGATCGCCAGCTGGCGGGACTCGCCGCGCCGCTCGTGGCGAAATACGGCCGCAGCATCGGCCTTTTCATCACCGCCCAAGTCGAAGCCTGGAACGACGCATTCATGGTGGACCAGATCGAACTCAGTATCGGGCGCGACCTCCAATTCATCCGCTTGAACGGGACTCTCGTGGGCGGGTTCGTGGGTCTTGTGATCTACACCGCAAGCCAGCTATGGCATTGAATCCGAGCGCAGGTGATGAGCGGATCGCCAGGGGTGGGACCGGCAAGACTTGGGGACCCTGGCGGACTGGCGTAACATAAAAACGGATCCGACTCGCCCCGGAGGGGAACAAGCGGGCGACTCGGTACTCAAAGCCGTGGGGCGTCCCCTGAACGAGGGGACCTCGGGAAGGGCGAAGAAGGCCGTTGGGCATGCAGCGCTCGGGATTTACGATTATGAGGAGATCGACATGGGTCATTTGAAAGACCGATCGCACCTTAGCCGTCGGTGGACCATCGCACTGGCGACAGCGCTGTGGGCGCTTGCGGGATCGGCGGCTTGGGCGGGACAGTCTCTGGTCGCCCTTCCGGATTTTACCCCCATCATCAAGCAATACGGTCCGGCGGTCGTCAACATCAGTAGCACCAGCACCAAAATGGTGCACAGCCACATGCCGTCCAACCCGTTGCCACCCAACTCGCCGTTCTACCCGTTTTTCAAGCACTTTTTCGCGCCGCAGAGCCATGGCGGCCAGCAGGAAAAGATCGAATCCCTGGGTTCAGGCTTCATCATCAGCCACTCCGGCTATATCGTCACGGCCGCGCATGTGGTGCGCGGGGCGAGCCATATCCTGGTCGGTCTCTCGAACCATCACGTGTACAAGGCGAAGCTCGTGGGCCTCTCGGTGCGCTACGATACGGCCCTTTTGAGGATCAAGGCACACCATCTGCCGGTCGTGCCGCTCGGTCGCTCGAGCAAGCTGCAGGTGGGGCAATGGCTGCTGGCGGTCGGCGCGCCCTTCGGCTTCTATAACACCGTAACCCAAGGCGTCGTGAGCGCGGTCAATCGACCGCTCTCCGACGACGAATACATCCCGTTCATCCAGAGCGACGTTCCGATCAACCCCGGCAACTCCGGCGGGCCGCTCTTCAACATGGCAGGCCAGGTGGTCGGCATCAACGACCAGATCTACACGAACAACGGCGGTTATATGGGATTGTCGTTCTCGATCCCGATCGACACCGCCATGCGCGTGGTGCGCGCCCTCGAGCACCATCACGCGATCCATTTCGGATGGCTCGGCGTCGAAGTGCAGGGGGTGACCGGGCAAATGGCGCGCGCCATGCACCTGAAAGAACCGGTCGGCGCGCTCATCGCAAGCGTCGTTCACAACAGCCCGGCCGCCAAGGCCGGCCTGAAGCCGGGCGATGTCATCATCACCTATGACAACAAGCCCATATACAGCGTCGGCCAGTTGCCGCCGCTCGTGGGCACGACGCGTCCCGGAGAGCGCGTGCCGGTGGGCGTCATGCGCAATGGGCATGCGCTCACGATCCCGGTGGCCATCGGGACGCTGCCCAAGAACATGCGCACGTCCGTGAGCCACAACCAGAACATCCCGCGCATGCATATGGAGGTCGGCCCGCTCACACCCGAGGCCCTCACCTCCATGGACATTCATCACGGGGTGGTGGTCTTGAGCACGAGTCCGGGTCCGGCGGAGTCCGCGGGCATTGCCCCGGGCATGGTCATTCAGGAGATCGCGGGCGAATCCGTGACAAGCCCGAGAGAGTTGCAGCACATCGTGGCGCATCTGCCCGCATCGACACCGATACCGGTGCTCGTGCGCCATGGGAAACAGAGCCTCTATATCGTGATCACGCTCCGCTGAGCGGCGAAAGCGACGAAAAGCGGCGCTACGGCGCCGCTTTTTTTTCGCGCTGTCCGGACGCCGGGTGTGTTTGGCGCGCGCGATCGCCTGGCCGCGGGCTTCGCGGCGGCGCTCACCGCAATCCCGTGTTGGGCTTTCCGGGACGCGCGTTCAATCGCCGGTCCCTCACGACCCCCCGAGTGTTCGTTCCGCGATCACAACAAGACGCGCTCGATGCCGCCCGCGCGTGCCGCCTTCACGAACCGCTCCTGCCAGTCGCTCCCGAGCTGCTTGCGCGCCAACTCGACGACGATGTAGTCGGCGTCGAGTCCGGTGTCCTCGCGATAGCGATCGAGACCTTGGAGACAGGCCGGACACGAGGTGAGGATTTTGGCGCGCCCTTGGGTCGCGCGCTCCTCGCCCGTGAGCTCCCGGATGCCCTTGCGCAACTCCTCCTCTTTTCGAAACCGGACCTGGGTCGCGATATCGGGTCGCGCTACCGCGAACGTCCCGGCCTCCCCGCAGCAGCGATCCGACAAGGCGACCGGCGCGCCCATGAGCGCACCCGCGACCGCGAGCGGGTTGTGGGTCTTCATCGGGGTATGACACGGGTCGTGATACAGATAGCGCACGCCGTCCACGTCCGCCACCCGGACCCCCTTCTCCATGAGATATTCATGGATGTCGAGCAACCGGCATCCCGGGAAAATCTGCTCGAATTCATACTTGAGGAGCTGGTCCATGCAGGTCCCGCACGAGACGATCACGGTCTTGATGTCGAGGTAATTGAGGGTATTGGCCACGCGATGGAACAACACCCGGTTGTCGGTCGTGATCGCGCGCCCGCGACCCTCGTCGCCGCTTGCGGTCTGCGGATAGCCGCAACAGAGATAACCGGGCGGCAGGACCGTTTGCGCACCCACCTCATAGAGCATCGCGAGCGTCGCAAGCCCCACTTGACTGAAGAGCCGCTCGGAACCGCAACCCGGGAAGTAAAACACCGCATCCGAGTCCTCGTGCACCTTCTGCGGATCGCGCAGAATCGGCACGGTCTTGGTATCCTCGACGCCCAGGAGCGCGCGCATGGTCTGGCGCGGCACCTGCGCCGGCAGCGGCTTTTTCAAAAAATGCACCACTTGGGCCGGCACCGGCGTCCGGCCGGTCGTCGCCCGCGGCCGTTTGCGGCGCGTCAGCGCCGGAATCTTGCCCGCCACCTCGTGCCCCAGGCGTTGGGCCTTGTAGCCCCAGCCGATGAGGCCCGCGCGCAAGGCGCGTATGGTCCCGGGATCGGTCGCGTTCAGGAACGCCATCGACGCGCGCGTGCCGAGGCTTGCGCGCTTTTGCCCGCGCGCGCGCAGGATATTGCGCATGCGGATCGACACGTCCCCGAAATCGATGTCGACCGGGCACGGCGCCAGGCATTTATGGCACACGGTGCAATGGTCGGCGATGTCGTTCATGGCATCGAAGTGGTGGAGCGAGATGCCGCGGCGCGTCTGCTCCTCGTAGAGGAAGGCCTCGATGACAAGACCGGTCGCGAGGATCTTGTTGCGCGGCGAATACAGGAGGTTGGCGCGCGGCACATGCGTCGTGCACACCGGCTTGCACTTGCCGCAGCGCAGACAGTTGCGGATGGCGTCGTTCAACCCCCCGAGTTCGCTGCGCTCCAAAATCAGCGCCTCTTGGGACACAAGCCGCAAAGACGGCGTGTATGCGCGCGCGAGTCCGGATCCGGCCAGCAGTTTCCCGCGGTTGAAACGCCCTTGAGGATCCACCCGCTCCTTGTAGGCGGCGAAGGCCGCGATCGCCTCGGGTGCGAGGTAGCGCATCTTGGTCAGGCCGATCCCGTGCTCGCCCGAGATCACACCCCCGAGGTCTTGCGCGAGCCGCATGACGCGCGCGACGATGGCGTCGGCCGCGTGCAGCATCTCGTAGTCGTTGGAGTTGACGGGGATGTTCGTATGGACGTTCCCATCCCCGGCGTGCATGTGCAGGGCCACGAAGAGCCGGCTCGTGAGCACGCGTTCATGAATCGCCTCGAAGCGCCGCCGCATCGCCGCGAGATCGTGACCGGCGAAGATGTCTTCTAACGCGCGCGCCACCTCCTCTCGATAGGAGATGCGCAGATCCCGGCGCAGCAGAAGCGTCACCAGAGGGTCCTCGGGCCGCGCGCGGCTTGCAATCTCGGGCGTGACCCAGGCCGCGCAGCGTGCAAGCGGCTCGTCCAAGGCACCGCGGATCCCCTTCCAGCGCCTCAGCACGCCCTCGAGGTGATCCCGGAAGGCCGTGGCCTTTGCCGCCGCGATGGCCGTGGTCTCGGCGCTCGCGTCGATCTCGGCTGGCGCGCCTGGACTCGGATCGTCGGCGAGTGCCTGCAACATTTCCTCGACCACCCGGATCTTGTTATCCAGGGACTGTTCGATGTTGATCCGCTCGATCCCCTCGCTGTAGTCCGCGAGACGCTCGAGCGGGATCACGACGTCTTCGTTGATCTTGAAGGCGTTGGTGTGCGAGGCGATGGCGGCGGTGCGCGCGCGATCCGCCCAGAAGCGCCGGCGCGCCTCCGCGCTCACGGCGACGTGACCCTCGCCGCCGCGGGCGTTGGCCAGCCGCACGATCGCGGCCGCGGCCTCGCCCACGGCCTTTTCCTCGTCGCCCGCGATATCGCACAGGAGCACCATCTTCGGGCGCTCGCGCCTCGGCGCCTTGGTGCTGTAACGCACCGCCCGCAAATAGCGCTCGTCGAGATGCTCAAGGCCGGCGAGCGCGACCCCCGGGTGGGTGTCGGGGTAGGACTTGATATCGGTTATGGCCGGCACGGCCCTGCGTAAATCCGAACCGAAGAATTCGAGGCACACGGTTCGCATCCACCGGGGTTTCGGGTGCAGGATGAAGACCGCCGAGGTGATCAGTCCGTCGCAGCCTTCCTTTTGGATACCGGGGAGTCCGGCGAGAAACTTGTCGGTGACGTCCTTTCCGAGGCCCACGCGCCGCAGGCTCGCGCCGGGGACCGTCAAGACCTCGGACGCCCCCTTGGGCGTCACTCCGTCGCTTTCATAGCGGCTGATCCGAAACGCGACCTCGGCCTGCTCATGGATCTTCCCGAGATTGTGCTGCAAACGCTCCACCGACAACCAGTCGCCGTCGGGCGTCACCATCCGCCAGGAGGCCAGGTTGTCGAGGGTCGTCCCCCAGAGGACCGCCTTCTTGCCGCCGGCGTTCATGGCCACGTTGCCGCCGATGGTGCAGGCATCCTGCGAGGTCGGATCGACCGCGAACGCCAAGTCCTCCCGTTCCGCCGCCTCCGTCACGCGCACGGTCACAACACCCGCGCCGGCGCGGATGGTCGGGACCGGGGCCGGGACCCCGGGCAGCGACACCAAGCGGACGTCTCCGATGCGATCGAGCTTTTCGGTATTGATGATCGCCGTGTCGGGATACAAGGGCACGGCGCCCCCGGTGTATCCGGTGCCACCCCCGCGCGGGATGATCGTGAGCCCGAGTTCCACGCACCCGCGCACGAGACCCGCGACCTCCTCCTCGGTATCGGGGCTGATCACCACAAACGGCAACTCGACGCGCCAATCGGTGGCGTCTGTCACGTGGGAGACGCGCGCATAGCCGCTGAAGTCGATATTGTCGCGCGCCG
>DAHWKH010000143.1 GCA_027343725.1 Acidiferrobacteraceae bacterium | reverse complement strand
CATCCCCGAGGGGATCACGATCGAGACCCCCAGCCAGACGGAAGTGGTCGTGAAGGGCGCCGACAAGCAACGGGTCGGCCAGGTGGCCGCCGAGATCCGCGCCTACCGCCCGCCCGAGCCCTACAAGGGCAAGGGCGTGCGCTACAGCGACGAGACGGTGGTGAAGAAGGAAGCGAAGAAGAAGTAAGGCGGTCATATGACAGACAAGGTGGCAGCACGCAAGCGACGCGCATTCCGGATCCGCAAGCGGATCGGAGAATTGGGGGGTCAACGGTTGTGCGTGCACCGCACGCCGCGGCACACCTATGCCCAGATCATCGGGCCCGATAGCCGGGTGATCGCGAGTGCCTCGACCCTCGAGGTCGAGGTGCGCAAGGACCTCGCGGGCGGGGGCAACGTGAACGCCGCGCGTCTGATCGGCAAGCGGATCGCGGAAAAGGCCAAGGCCGCGGGTGTCGTGAAGGTGGCGTTCGACCGGTCGGGGTTCCGTTATCATGGCCGCATCAAGGCCCTGGCGGATGCCGCGCGCGAAGGCGGACTCGAGTTCTAAGGAGGCAAGGTGGCAGGCGTATCGGACGGCGAGGGTTACAGCGATAACCTCCAGGAAAAGCTCATCAGCATCAACCGCGTCGCCAAGGTCGTCAAAGGCGGCCGGCAGTTCGGGTTCGCGGCGCTGACGGTGGGCGGCGACGGCGACGGGCGCGTCGGTATCGGGCAGGGCAAGGCCCGCGAGGTGCCGGTCGCGGTGCAGAAGGCGATGGATGATGCGCGCCGCAACATGGTGCGCGTCCATATCAAGGCCGGCACCTTGCATCACGGGATCACGGCCAATCATGGCGCCTCGAAGGTGATCATGCGGCCGGCCTCCGAGGGGACGGGCATCATCGCGGGCGGGGCCATGCGCGCCTTGTTCGAGGTCGCGGGCGTGCGCAACGTGCTCGCCAAGTGCCTGGGGTCGACGAATCCGATCAACGTCGTGCGCGCGACCCTGAAGGCCTTGCTCGAGATCAACAACCCCGCCGAGATCGCGGCCAAACGCGGCAAGACGGTCGCAGAGATCACCGGCGAGTAAGGGGCGAACGATGGCAGAGAAGAAACGACTCAAGGTCACGCTGGTGCGAAGCCCATTCGGTCGGGGCGCGCGCCATCAGGCCTGCGTGCGCGGCCTGGGGCTCAGACGCCTGCATCACTCGGTCACGGTCGAGGACAGCGCGGCCGTGCGCGGCATGGTGCGGGCCGTCGCGTACATGGTGAAGTGCGAGGAGGTCGGCTGATGCGTCTCAACCAATTGAAGCCCGGACCCGGGCGGGTGAGCGCGCGCCGTGTGGGCCGCGGCGGCGGGTCGGGTCTCGGCAAGACCTGCGGGCGCGGCCACAAGGGCCAGCGGGCGCGCGCGGGCGGCTATCACAAGGTCGGGTTCGAGGGCGGCCAGATGCCGATCCAGCGGCGGTTGCCGAAATTCGGCTTCACCTCGGCGATGGCGGCCCAGACACACGCCGTGCGCCTGGGCGAACTGGCGCGTTTGGAAGGCGTGGTCGATCTTGCGGCGCTGAAGAGCGCCAACATCGTCCCGACCGGGAGCACGCGCGCGCGCGTTTTCCTCTCGGGCGCGATCACAAAGGCGCTGACCCTCAAAGGGATCGTGGTGACAAAAGGCGCGCGCGCGGCGATTGAGGCCGCGGGCGGCCATGTCGAGGACTGATGGCGGCTAAAGGCGGAAAATCCCCCCAGCTCACCCCGGGCATGCTCGGGCGTTTGGGCGATTTGAAGCAGCGGGTCTTGTTCCTGCTGGGGGCTTTGTTCGTCTTCCGGGTCGGGGCGCACATCCCGGTGCCCGGCATCAATGCCGTCGCGCTCGCCGCGCTCTTTCAGCGCACGAGCGGCTCCATCATCGGATTGTTCAATATGTTCTCGGGAGGCGCCCTCCAGCGTTTGTCCGTGTTCGCGCTCGGCATCATGCCGTACATTTCGGCCTCGATCGTGATCCAGCTTTTGACGCCGGTGATGCCCAAGCTCGATGAGCTGCGCAAGGACGGCGGCGAGGCTGGGCGGCGCAAGCTCACGCAGTACACGCGCTATGGAACGGTGGGGCTCGCGGCGTTTCAGGGGCTTGGCATCTCGATCGCGCTCGAGCATCAGACCGCGGGCGGCGTGCCGGTGGTAATCCATCCCGGGATGGGTTTCGAGCTCTTCACCATGATCACCTTGGTGGCCGGGACCATGTTCCTCATGTGGCTCGGCGAGCAGATCACCGAGCGCGGCATCGGCAACGGCATCTCGATGATCATTTTCGCCGGGATCGTCGCCGGCTTGCCGCAGGCGATCGGGGGCACGCTGGAACTGGCGAGCAACGGGTCGTTCCAGCCCTTGTTCGTGTTCCTGCTGTTCGTCGTGGTGCTGGCGGTCACGGGTTTCGTGGTGTTCGTCGAGCGCGGCCAGCGGCGCATCACCGTGACCTACGCCAAACGCCAGCAGGGCCGGCGGGTCTATGGCGGCCAGACGAGCCACTTGCCGCTCAAGGTGAACACCGCCGGAGTCATTCCGCCGATCTTCGCGTCCAGCATCATCCTGTTTCCGACCATGGCCGCCAATTGGTTCGGGCAAGCGAAGGGGATGAGCTGGCTGCGGGACGTGTCCGCGGCGCTCGCGCCCGGACAGCCCGTGTACCTCATCACCTTTTCCGTGGCGGTGATGTTTTTCTCGTTCTTCTACACCGCGATGATCATGGACCCCAAGGACACCGCCGACAACCTCAAGAAGTCGGGCGCCTTCATTCCCGGCATCCGCCCGGGGGAGCAGACGCGGCGCTACATCGATGACGTGATGTCCCGGCTGACTCTGTCGGGCGGCGTCTATATCACGCTCGTGTCGCTCTTGCCGACGTTTCTGATTCTGAAGTGGAACGTGCCGTTCTACTTCGGCGGCGCCTCCTTGCTGATCATTGTGGTGGTGAGCATGGATTTCATGGCGCAGGTGCAGGCCCATCTCATGTCTCATCAGTATGAGAGCTTGTTGAAGAAGGCGAATTTGACCGGCGGCATGAGCGGGCTGCCGAAGTAGAGGGGATCATGAAAGTCAGGGCATCGGTGAAGAAGTTGTGTCGCAACTGCAAGATCGTGCGGCGCAAGGGCGTGGTGAGGGTCGTCTGCAGCGACGCCCGCCACAAACAGCGTCAGGGCTGAGGCTTGATCGGCCGTGGGTTCTAGGCTAGGCTTTCGCGCTTTTCCGCAGCGGAAGAGGCGTTTCAGGGAGACGGTACGATGGCCCGTATAGCAGGCATCAATATTCCGAACCACAAGCATGTCGAGAT
>DAHWKH010000121.1 GCA_027343725.1 Acidiferrobacteraceae bacterium | reverse complement strand
ACGGAACGTGGCGTAAGCATATAAGAATCGGGGGGATTTGATAAGCATCAGACGCAGAAACTTGACCTAGGGCAATGGCGAAACGACCGGTCTTTCGGACAATGGGCTTCCCGTTTTTCGAGGATCCTGCCATGCCGAGCCTGGTTTTATCGCATTTCCTGTCCGATCAGCACCGTGAACTGGATCATCTTCTCGCATCCGCCGACAACGCGCTGGCAACGCCCGAGGGGCCCGCGGCCCTGGCCCGATTCCGCGAGCGCATGGAGCATCACCTGGCGATCGAGGAGCAGTTCCTGTTTCCGGCCATCGCGGAGCGCATGGGACCCGGCGGGCCGGTGGTCGTCATGCGCGCCGAACACGACAGCATTCGCGGTCTCCTGAGGCAGGCGAGCGAGGTCGTGAAGGCCAACGACCGGGAGGGCGAGGCGCGGGTGCTCGATACCCTGACGGTCCTCATCCAGCAACACCACCTGAAGGAAGAGAACGTCTTGTACCCCTTGAGCGACGATATGCTGGCCGACCGTGCCGAGAGCCTCATCCAGGCCATGGACCCCGCTCCCGCCCATGCCTGAGCGTTTCCTCGATATCAGCGATTTGCCGCCGCCGGAGCCCCTCGAGATCACCATGCGCGCGGCGCTCGCCCTGAAGCCGGGCGAACGCCTGCGGGTGCGCCTGCCGCGCCAGCCCTACCCCTTGTTCGGTCTGCTCGCGGAGCACGGCCTCCTGCACGAGTCGACACCCGTGGTGCGCGGTGACGACATCCTTTATGACGTCGTGATCACGCGCGCAGCACCCTTGTCGTGAAGTCACTGGCCTTCGAGGAGGGGCCGCCGCTTGCGTTCGTGTTGCGGGCCTTCCTGGCGGCGTCCGGATTTTGGACGGCCGCCGGTGTCGTGCTGTTCGCGGGCGGTCCTTGGGTCTTTACGCAGCGCTACGCGCCGGACCTGCTCGCGGCGACGCATCTTGTGACCATCGGTTTCCTGATGATGGTCATGACGGCCGCGGTGTGGCAGCTTTTGCCGGTCCTCTCCGGGACGCGCGTGCCGGCGCTTGCGCGGCTTGCGCCCATCGTCCAGGGCGGCTTCGGCCTGGGCGCGATCCTCTTGGCCTCGGCGTTCATCGCCCAGTCGCCGGGGCTCTTCGGGGCCGCGGGCGTGTTGCTCGCCGTCGCGAGCGCGGCGTTTGTACTCCCGCTCGGGGTCGTGCTGGTCAGGCGCGTGACGGAGGGGGCGTTGGCGGCGCTCGCTGCGTCCCTCGTCGGCTTCGCCGTCGCCTGGGCGCTCGGGGTCTGGCTCGCGCTCGCGCGCGCGCACGGCCATTGGCCGGATGCGCTGCGGCTCACCCTGCACCCCCTTTTCGCCTTGGCCGGCGGGTTTTTCGTGCTCTGGACCGGTATCGCCTGGCAGGTCCTCCCGATGTTCCAGGGGAGTCGCGCCTGGTCACGCCGCCTGACGACGGCGCTCGGGCCCGCCCTGATGATGCTTTTGGCGGCCACCGCGGTCGCGGCGTGCGCCCACCTTGCCGGGGTCGAGAGAGGTCTGTTGGGGGCGGTCACGGCCCTGATCGCGGCTCACGCCGCCTTCATCCTGGCACGCCTTCACACCCGCGTGCGCAAGCGCCGCGACGCCATGGCGCTCTTTTGGTACGGTGGCCTTGCGAGCCTGCTCGGCGCCTGTTGCGTGGCCGCGGTCCTGCTCGTGACGGGGTCGGCATCCGAGCGCCTCGTCATTGCCCTGGGGGTGCTCGCGATCCCGGGGGCGACCGTGTCGTTCATGAGCGGTATGATTTACAAGATCGTGCCTTTCCTCGTCTGGCTCCTTCAGCTACGCGCCCCTCGCCCGCCCGCGTTGTTGATGCAGGACATCATTCGGGAGCGACGCATGCAGGAGCACTTCGCAGTCCATTCCGCGGCCGTGATCGCGACGCTTGTCGCGATTGTCGTCCCAGGGCCCCTTGCGTTCATAGCGGCCCTTCTCTGGACCGCGGCCGGCTGTGTGCTTGCGCGCAATCTGGTGTCGGCCACGGTCCTCTATCGCCGCGCGTGGCGCGCAAGCGGAGGTTGACGTGCTCCTCTTCGATGCCCCGCACCGCGCCTTTTTTCTGGCGGGCCTCGCGCAGATCCTGCTCGCGCTGTTGCTCTGGTCGTTGTGGCTCCTGGGCGCCTTCGCCGGCGCCTACACGCCGCCGGCGTTGCCGGTGAGCGCGATCCCGATCCACGGATTTCTCATGATTTTCGGCATCTTCCCGTTTTTCATCTCGGGTTTTCTGCTCACGACCTATCCGCGTTGGATGCAGCGCCCGCCCGTTGCGCGCGGCGAGTACCGCCGCCCCTTCCTCGCGCGCGCCGCGGGGCTCGTGCTGGTGTACGTGGGGCTTGGCGCAGGCGTGTCCGTGGTTATCGCGGGGCTTGCGCTGATGATGATCGGGGATGCCTTGACGACATATGCCCTCCTGCGCGTTTACCGCGGGGCGGCCGCGAAGGCGCGCCGCGGGGTCGGCGTCTTCCAGGTGGCGATGGCCGGTGAGATCGTGGCAATCGGGCTCTACGCCTCGGGGCTTGCACACGCGAGTCCCGCGGCGATCTCCTGGGCAATCCGCCTTGGCCTTTTCGGGTTTCTGTTGCCCACGCTCTTCGCCGTCGGCTATCGCATGATCCCCTTCTTCAGCGCCTCGGTCCTGAGCGATTATCGCCGCGCCCCTTCGCACCCCGCGGTCCCGCTCGCCTTCTTCGCGCTCGGGCTTGCCCATGTCGTCTTCGCAAGTGTCGCCCTGGCGCCCGCGCTGGTGGTGGTGGACGTCGCCCTGGCCGCCCTGGCCGGGTATCACGCCGGCCGTTGGTTCCGGGCGGACGCCGTCCGTCACGGCCTGCTGTTCCTGCTGTTCGCGGCCTTCGTGTGGTTGAGCGGCGGGTTGTGGCTCTACGCGATCCACGACGCGAGCCGCGCCGCCTCCGGCGATCTCCTCGGTTTCGCGCCTTTGCATGCGCTTGGGATCGGCTTCGCCTTGAGTATGGTCGTCGCCATGGTCACGCGCGTCACCCGCGGGCATTCGGGGCGGCCGTTGGAGAGCGATCGTCTCAGCTGGGTCGCGCTTGCCGGGGTCCAGGTCGCGGCGCTTTTGCGCATCGCGGCCTCGATCCGCGTGATCGATGCCGCGGCCGGCATCAACCTGAGCGTGATCGCGGCCCCCGTGGCGCTCCTCGCGCTCTCGCCGTGGGCGGTCTCTTACGGCATCATGCTGATCACGCCCCGTCTCGATGGGAGGCCCGGATGACAATCGCGTGGACACCGATCCTCTTGGCCCTGCACGTGGTGTCGATCGTGTTCTGGATCGGCGGTGTCGGGTTCGTGACCTTGGTGCTTCTGCCGGCGCTCTCGTTTCTGCCGGAGGAGACACGCTTTGCGTTCTTTGCCGAATGCGAACGGCGCTTCGGCGCCCAGGCCCGCGTCCTCATCCTCATCGCCGGGGCGAGCGGCGGCGCGCTCATTGCGCGCTTGCACCTGGCGGGCGCGCTCCGGCACGGGCACGCGTGGGGGATCGAGGCCATGATCGCGCTCTGGGTCGTGTTCGCCGTCTTGTTGTTCGTGCTGGAGCCGCTCGTTTTGCACAAGGCCATGCGCAGGCTCGCGCAAACCGACGCGCGCCGCGTCCAGGTCCTACTCACGCGCGGTCACCGCGTGCTGTTGACGCTCGCGACCCTCACGATCCTAGGGGGGGTCCTCTGGGTCAATGGCTTGTGAGGGCGTCCAGGGCGTGCGCGGGCAGCACGATCCCCGGCAGGATCGCGCGCAGGCGCCGTTCGAGATCCGGCGTGAGCCACGGCCGGTAGCTGTGCGCGAGCGCCGGGTCCGGGCAGCCGGTGGGCCGGAAGTCACGCAGCGTGAGGCGCGTAACACCCATGAGCGCAAGATCCGTCACCAGTGCGACGAGCGCGGGTTCCGGCAAGAGCGCCGGGTGTACGGTGGCGCGCAGCTCATGCGCGATACCGCTGTGCAGCACGAGGTCCACGCAGGCGCGCGCCTGTGCGCCGCTTCCGGTCCGCCCGGTGATCGCGGGGTAGCGGGCGAATGGGGCCTTGACGTCGAGACCGATCCAATCGCAGTGCGCCAAGAGGCCCTCGAGCCGCCTCGCCGACACGCCGGCGGTGTGCAGGGCGCGGCCAAACCCCATGTCGCGGATCTCGATGAAGGCCTCGCGCACCGCCGCGGCCTGCTGCAAGGGTTCCCCGCCGCTGATCACCACGGCATCGAGAAGCCCGCGACGCTTGGACAGAAAGACCCGCACCGCGTCCCAGGACGGCGAGGCGGTGCGGGCCCACAAGTGGCTGTTGTGGCAATACCGGCAGCGCCACGGACAGCCGCTGCAAAACAGCACGGCGGCCTGATGCCCGGGATAATCGACGCTGCTCCAGGGCACGAGTCCTCCGAGCTTCAGGCTCATGACGCCAGGCGCGCCTCCCGGAAGAACACGCGCTCACCGTGCTCTCCTTTCTTGCCTTCGTTGAAGGACGCCACCGGCCGGTGATAACCCATCACCCGCGTCCACACCTCGCAGCGCTGGCGTTCCTCCGGCTTCAATAGGACGGCTGCTGTCTCGTTGCTGTCACTCATGGACTCCTCCTGCGATTGTTATGACGACTCTTGCACCATGCCGGCGCGGCGCGCGAGGGCCTCCTCGTCGCACAGCGGGCAATACGGATGTTCCCCTGACAGATAGCCATGTCGGGGACAGATCGAGAACGTCGGCGTCAGCGTCACGTAAGGCAGCCGGAACCGGCTCAAGGCGCGGCGCACGAGGTCGCGCGCTACGGAGGCGCTCGAGAGCCGCTCGCTCATGTAGAGGTGCAGTACCGTGCCGCCGGTATAGCGCCGCTGCAGGTCTTCCTGGCGTTCCAGGGCCTCGAAGGGGTCGTCCGTGAACCCGACCGGAAGTTGCGAGGAGTTCGTGTAGTAGGGGCGCTCGGACGTCCCCGCCTGCAGGATCCCGGGGAAGCGCTGGCGATCGGCGCGCGCAAAGCGGTAGGTCGCGCCTTCGGCGGGCGAGGCCTCGAGGTTGTACATATGCCCCGTCTCCTCCTGGAACCGCGTCAGGTGCGCGCGCACGAAATCCAGCAGCCGACAGGCCATGGCGTGCCCCTCGGGCTCAGTGATGTCCTGACGGCCGGCGGTGAAGTTGCGGACCATTTCGTTCAGGCCGTTCACGCCGATGGTCGAGAAGTGATTGCGCAGGGTCCCGAGATAGCGTTTCGTATAGGGAAAGAGGCCCTGGTCCATGTAGGTCTGGATGACCTTGCGCTTGATCTCGAGGCTGACGCGCGCCATCTCCATCAAGCGCGCCACGTCTGCGAGCAATCCGTCCTCGTCCCCGCGGTGCAGATAGCCGAGGCGCGCGCAATTGATGGTCACGACCCCGAGCGAGCCGGTCTGTTCAGCCGAACCGAAAAGGCCGTTGCCGCGCTTCAGGAGCTCGCCCAAGTCGAGTTGCAGCCGGCAGCACATGGAACGGACCATGTGGGGCTTGAGATCCGAGTTCACGAAGTTCTGGAAGTAGGGCAGGCCGTATTTCGCGGTCAGGGAGAAGAGCCGCTCGACGTTTTCGCCGTCCCAGTCGAAATCCTTGGTGATGTTGTAGGTCGGAATCGGGAATGTGAAAACCCGCCCCTTGGCGTCGCCCTTTTCCATCACCTCGAGGTAGGCGCGGTTGATGAGCGCCATCTCCGGCGCCAGGTCCCCGTAGGTGAACGGCATCTCCTCGCCGCCGATCACCGGCACCTGATCGCGCAGATCCTCGGGGCAGGTCCAGTCGAACGTCAGGTTCGTGAAGGGCGTCTGGGTCCCCCAGCGCGATGGGATGTTGAGGTTGTAAATGAGCTCCTGGATGCACTGCAGGACCTCTGCGTAGGGCATCTGATCCTTGCGCACGAAGGGCGCGAGATAGGTATCGAACGAGCTGAAGGCCTGGGCGCCGGCCCATTCGTTCTGCAAGGTGCCAAGAAAGTTCACGATCTGCCCGACGGCGCTCGAGAGGTGGCGCGGGGGGTCGGCCTCGACCTTGTGCGACACGCCGTTGAGGCCCTCCTGCAGGAGCGTGCGCAAGGACCAGCCGGCGCAGTAGCCGGAGAGCATGTCGAGGTCGTGGATATGCAGCGCGCCGTCCCGATGGGCCGCGCCGATGTCATGCGGGTAGAGGTGGTTCAGCCAGTAGTTGGCGACCACCTTGCCGGAGATATTGAGGATCAAGCCGCCCAGGGAATAGCCTTGGTTGGCGTTGGCCTGCACGCGCCAGTCGCGGCGATCGAGATACTCGCTGACGGTCCCCTCGACGTCGATGCGCGCGGCCGTCATCTCGCGCGCCACGCGCCGCTTTTCGCGATAGGCGATATAGGCGCGCGCGGTGCGCACGTAGGCGTGCGCGATCAAGGTCTCCTCGGCGTGGTCTTGGATGGTCTCCACGTCCGGATTGCCGGACGGGAGCCGCGCGCAGATCGCCTGCGTCATGGCCTCTGCCTCGGCGTCCCCGTACTCACCGCTCGCGCGCCCCGCGCGCGTCAAGGCATAGGCGATTTTGCGCGCATCGAAGGGCACCAGCCGACCATCCCGTTTGCGTACGCCTTGCGTCCCCGTCGTGGCCATGGAACCCATCCTCTAGGGTTATGAGGTCCCAGAAAGTACCAGGTCTATGGGTCGGCGCTCTTGATGTCGGTCAATCGGGCCGCCTCGCCCCCGGGGTAGAGTAGGACGCCTTCAGTCACGAAGGGGTCGGATGTGAGGCGGCAGGGCGAGGGCGTCATCCCGGGCGAGGGGGCGGTTTTGAGCTATCGGCTCAAGCGCGCCTTGTACCTGAACGTCACGAGCCGCTGCACCCTGCGCTGCCGTTTTTGCCCGAAGTTTCACGGGCTCTGGTCGGTCGCGGGCGCGCCCTTGCAGCTTGCGCACGGTGACGAGCCGAGTGCTGCGGCCTTGCTCGCGGCCGCCCGCGACCACGACGGCTGCGAGGAGATCGTCTTCTGCGGGCTCGGCGAGCCCACAAGGCGCCTCGATACCGTGCTCGCCGTGGCGCGCGAGTTGCGCGCCTGCGGGCTCCCGTTGCGGCTCAACACCGACGGCCTGGCAAGCCTCATTCACGGGCGCGACGTCACGCCCGACCTCGAGGGCCTGATCGACCGCGTCTCGATATCGCTCAACGCGCACAGCGAGGTCGTTTACGATTGGTATTGCCGCCCGCAGCGCGCGGGCAGTTTCGCCGCCGTCCTGGCCTTCGCGCGGCGCGCGCGTGACTTCGTGCCCGAAGTGACCCTGACGGCGATCGCGGGTCTCCCGGGTGTCGATCTGGCCGCCTGCCAGGCGCATGCGCAGCGGCTCGGCGTCGGTTTTCGCATCAGACCCCTGGAATCGACCGATGATGACACTTTCCACGTTCGTTGAGACCCTGGGGCAGCAGCTCCTCCGGGCCTTCGGCGAGCGCGTCCACAAGGTGACCGTCGATGCCGGCTTCACCTGCCCCAATCGCGACGGCACACGCGGGACGGGCGGCTGTACGTTCTGCAACAACCGCTCGTTTCACCCCCAGGCCCCGCGCGCCGGGGTCGCCGAGCAGGTGCGGGCGGGCATGGCGTGTGTGGCGCGGCGCACGCACGCGCGCAAGGTGATCGCGTATTTTCAGACCTACACGAACACCTACGCGCCCGTTTCCGAGCTCGAGCGCCTGTACGACGAGGCCTTGGCGGTGCCGGGCGTCGTGGGTTTGAGCGTGGGGACGCGCCCCGATTGCCTCTCGGAACCGATCGTCGCGCTGCTGGCCTCCTATCAGGCGCGCGGGTTCGTGGTCTGGGTGGAACTCGGGCTGCAATCGAGCTTCGACGAGACCTTGAAGCGCGTGAATCGCGGCCACAGTTTCGCCGAGTATCAGGCGGCGGTGGCGCTTTTGCACACCTACGCCCTGCCGGTCTGCACCCACCTCATCATCGGGCTGCCGGGCGAGGGTCCGATGCACGCCCGGGAGACGCTTGCGCGGGTCCTGGCGCTCGGGGTCGCAGGCCTCAAGTTCCATCCCCTGCACGTCGTGCGCGGCAGCCGGCTTGCGCACGACTGGCGCCGGCATGCCTTCGAGCCTCTCGCCTTGGGGGACTATGTGAGCACGGTCGCGGATCTGATCGAGCGCACCCCGCGCCGGGTGGTTTTCCACCGCCTGACGGGCACGGCGCGCGCGGCGTTGTTGTTGGCGCCCGCCTGGTGCTCCGGGAAGTGGCGGGTGTTGAATGCGATCACCCAGGAGCTCGCGCGCCGGCAGACCCGCCAGGGCGCGCTCGTATCGTGAGGGTTGTCATGACAAGACCAGAATTACCGGAGCTCGTATGTCCGGCCGGCACGGCGGTCGCCGTCGAGGCGGCCATCGACGCCGGCGCCGATGCCGTCTACGTGGGGCTGCGGAACGAGACCAATGCCCGGAATTTTCCCGGACTCAATCTCACGCCGTCGGAGTTGGCGAGTGCCGCGCGCTATGCCCACAAGGCGGGGCGGCGGATTTATCTCGCGCTCAATACCTACCCGCAGCCCGGGCGCAGCCGCCTGTGGCAGGCGACCGCGGACCACGCGGCCGAGGCCGGGTGCGATGCGATCATCGCCGCCGACATCGGGCTTTTGCGCTACTGTCAGCGGACCCACCCCCAGGTGGCCCGCCACCTGTCGGTGCAGGGGTCCGCGACCAACAGTGAGTCACTGCGATTCTATGCCAAGGAGTGCGGCGTCGTACGCGCGATCCTGCCGCGCGTGCTCGCGCTCAATCAGGTCCAGAAGGTCGCGCGCACGTCGCCCATCGACCTCGAGGTCTTCGGGTTCGGAGGTCTGTGCGTCATGGTCGAGGGGCGCTGCTCCCTGTCGTCCTACGCCACCGGCGTCTCCCCCAACACCTGCGGGGCCTGTTCGCCGGCGGCGGCGGTGCGTTGGGAGGAGTCCGCCGAGGAGCGCCGCGTGCGCCTGAACGGGATTTTGATCGACGTGTTCCACAAGACCGAGAAGGCCGGGTATCCGACGATCTGCAAGGGCCGCTTCAAGGTCGCGGGCGATGTGACCTACGCGCTCGAGGAACCGACGAGCCTCAACGTGCTGCCGATCCTTGCGGACCTCGCGCGCGTCCCCGTGCGCGCCATCAAAGTCGAGGGCCGCCAGCGCTCGCCGGCTTATGTCGCGCGCGTGACCGCCATCCTGCGCGCGGCGCTCGATGCCTATGGGCGTGATCCCGAGGGTTTCCGGGTGCAACCGGAATGGATGGCCGGGCTCTCGGCGCTCTCCGAGGGCCATCAGCAGACGCTCGGCGCGTTTCATAGGCCCTGGCGATGAAGCTCGCATTGGCCCCCATCCCGTTTTTCTGGGACGCGCCCAGCGTGCGCGCGTTTTACGAGGAGATCGCGCACACGAGCGTCGATATCGTCTACCTCGGCGAGATCGTGTGTTACAAGCGCCGCGGTCTCCGTCTCGAGGAGTGGCTCGAGATCGCCGAACTCTTGCGCGCGTGCGGCAAGGAGGTGGTGCTCTCGAGCCTCGTGCTGCTCGACGGCGAGGCCGAACTCAAGGCCACGCGCGCGCTGTGCGCAAACGGCCGATTCCGGATCGAGGCCAACGACATGGCCGCCGTGAGCCTGAGCGCGGGCCGGCCGTTCGTGGCCGGCGCGACCCTCAATCTCTACAACGCCGATGCCCTGCGCGTCCTCGCGAACCTCGGCGCGACGCGCTTTGTGGCGGCCCTCGAGTTGAGCGGCGAGGCCCTCGCGGAGCTGCGCAACACGGGTCCGCAGGATCTCGAGTGCGAGGTCCTGGCCTACGGCCGTCCGGCCTTGGCGTACTCCGCGCGCTGTTTCAGCGCCCGCGCGCGCGATCGCGGCAAGGACGCGTGTGAATGGGTTTGCGAACAGCACCCCGAGGGCTTGGCCGTCACGACCCAGGACGATCAGGCCTTTCTGATCATCAACGGCCTGCAGATCCATGGCGCCCACCCGCTCAATTACCTCTCGGAACTCGCGAGCCTTGCCGCCGCGCGCGTCGATATTCTGCGGCTCATGCCGCAGAAAAGCGGCACGGCGCACGTGATCGATACCTTCCACGGCGTTTTGACGGGACGCTACACGCAGGCGGAAGGGCAGGCGCGCCTGGCGACGGACGCGGATGCCAACGGCTACTGGCGGGGCGAGGCCGGGTGGAAGGCCTGCCCGTGACGCTCGTCTGGCACGACGCCCACACCCTCAAGGCCGATGTCTTCCCCGCGTACGAGGACGCGCTGTTCACGCGCGCGCGCGCAGGCGCGGCGGTTCTCGGATTCCTGCGGCTCACGCGCTGCGCGCTCCTGGGCGCGTTCGAGGATCCCGCGCGCGCCCTGCGCCTCTCGTACATCGGCACGCGGTTTCCCGTGATCCGGCGCGCGACCGGCGGCGGGAGTCTGTCGCTCGACCCCGAAACCCTCGTGCTGGTCCTCGCCCTGCCGCGCGCGCTGGCGCCTCAAGGCCCGCTCTCCGAGGTCATGGACACCCTGTGCCGGCCGCTGATCGCGGCCCTCGAAGGTCTGGGGGTGACGGCGACCTTCACCGCGCCAAACGACATCGTGAGCGCGGGCCGCAAGCGCGCAAGCGGTTTCGTGGCGCGCAGCGCGGAGGTCGTGGTCTTCGAGGCGGTCCTGCCGCTTGAGCTCGATGTCGAGGAGCTCCTGAAGACGCTCAGGCTGCCGCTCGAGAAGCTCTCGGAAAAGGGCCTGCTCGCGGCCCGCGAGCGGTTCGCGCCGCTGCGAGACACCCTCCCAGCGCTGAACCCCGGGCGCTTGTGCGCGGCGCTCGCGCAGTCTTTGGGGGCGGCCGTGGGCCTGAAACCCGTGCGCGAGAAGCCGCCGCGGCCGGCGGCCGTCGCCCCCGCGCCCTCCCCCGACCCGATCACCGCCGATCTCAGCGCCTTCCTGAAGACGCCGGGCGGTGATACTCACTGGAAGTCCGCTTATTGTTGTATAGTTTTAACATTTTCATAGATAATGATTTTTGAACCATACTTTAGGATTAAAAATATTTAGATTTATA
>DAHWKH010000105.1 GCA_027343725.1 Acidiferrobacteraceae bacterium | reverse complement strand
CGAGTTCCTGGAACACCTGAAGATCGATCTCTTCCCGGACGAGATCTACGTGTTCACGCCCAACGGCGACATCAAGAAGCTCCCGCGCGGGGCGACGGTCATCGACTTCGCCTACGAGGTGCATACCGATATCGGTAAGCGTTGCGCGGGCGCGCGCATCAATCACCAGTTGGTGCCGTTGCGGACGGTGTTGCGCAGCGGCGACCACGTCGAGGTCATCACCTCGGCCTACAGCGCACCGCATCCCTCGTGGCTCGATTTCGTTGTCACCGGCAAGGCGCGCGCGCACATCCGCAATTATCTGAAGGATCTGCGCCGCGACGAGGCCATCAGCCTGGGCGGGCGGTTTTTGGCGAAGGCCCTGCAGTCCCTGGGCTTCGAGGGGGCCTTGAGCGAGGAGATGCGCGCGGCCTTGCTTTTGACCCTGAAAATGACCGACTGGGACGACGTGCTCGCGGATATCGGCTTTGGGACGCGCCTGGCCTCGGTGGTCGCGCGCCAGTTGTTGCCGGACGTCCCCTCGCCGGCGCTTGCGCCGTCGCGCTCCCGCGGGTCGCTCGCGATCCGCGGCACCGAGGGGGTGGTCGTCAATTATGCGAAATGCTGCCGCCCGATCCCGGGTGACCCGGTGCTCGGGTTCCTGACCGCCGGGCGCGGCATCACGGTGCACACCGAGGACTGCCCGAACGTCGGCGAGTATCGCAAGCACCCCGAGAAGTGGATCGATATCCAGTGGGAGAGCGCGATCGAGGGGGTCTGGCCGGTGGCGTTGCGCATCGAGGTCAAGAATCGCCGCGGGGTGCTGGCGATGGTGGCGGCGGCGATCTCGGAGATGGGCGCGAATATCGATACGGTTGCGATCGATGAACGCGACGGGCAGGATACCGTCATGGATTTCGTGGTCGAGGTCCAAAACCGCGCCCATCTCGCCCGCATCATCCGCCGCATCCGGTCCCAGGAGGCGGTGGTCCGCATCAACCGCAAACGAGGATAACCATGCCGTTCGACGTGATCGACACGAATGCCGCCCCCAAGGCCATCGGGACCTATTCGCAGGCCGTGCGCGCCGGCGACTTTCTGTTCGTGTCCGGACAGATCCCGCTGCACCCCGAGACCATGGAACTCATCGGCGCGGACGCGCGCGCCCAGGTGAGGCAGGTGTTTGACCTCGAGGCGGTGATCCGGGCGGCGGGCACCGAGCTCGGCCATATCGTGCGGCTCGCCGTCTATCTCACGGATCTTGCGCATTTCCCCATCGTGAACGAGGTCATGGCCGAGTGTTTTCGTCCACCCTACCCGGCGCGGTCGGCCATAGGCGTCGCCGCGCTGCCGCGCGGGGCGCTGGTCGAAATGGATGCCATCGTCGCTCTCAAGTGAGGAGACGATAAGCGTCGCCGAGCGCCCGGTCACGGTCTTGCCCGGGGTAGGGCCCGCGATCGCGGCGCGGCTTGCGCGGCTCGATCTCCGGGTCCTTCTCGACCTCGTCTTCCACCTGCCCTCGCGCTACGAGGATCGCACCACGATCCGGCCCCTGCGTGGGCTGCAGGCCGGGACGAGCGCGCTCGTGGGCGGGGAAATCGTCGCCGCCCACGTGAGCCTCGGGCGGCGGCCGACGCTCGCGCTGACCCTCACCGACGCCACCGGCTGGCTCACGCTCCGGTTCTTCCGGTTCACGCAAGCGCAAAGGCGCAGACTGGCCGCAGGCACGCGCTTGTCGGCCTTCGGTGAGGTGCGCTATGGCCCAAGCGGCCTTGAGATGGCGCACCCCGAGTATCGGTTGTCGAGCGAGGGGGAGCTGCGCGAGGACGCCCTGACGCCGGTGTACCCGACCACGGACGGTCTGCCCGTGAAGACCTTGAGGCGTTTGATCCGCGCGGCGCTGGCGCTGGTGCTCCCGGGGCTTCAGGACGACATCCTGCCGCCGACGCCGCATCTTCCGCCGTTGTCCCTCACTGAGGCCCTGGGCCTTTTGCACGCACCCCCCCCCTCCGGCCCTCCCCCGGAGGCCCGCCGGCGACTGGCCTTCGAGGAGCTCGTCACGCATCACGCGCACCTCCTCGGTTTGCGGCGCAGCGTCCAAGCCGCGCGCGCCCCGGTCTGTGACACGCCGAGCGCCCTGTGGAAGGACCTCTTGGCCACGCTGCCGTTTCGCCCGACGAATGCGCAGGCACGCGCCATTTCCGAGATCCGGCGCGATCTTGCCCGGGATGAGCCGATGCAGCGCTTGCTGCAAGGCGATGTCGGGTCGGGCAAGACCCTGGTGGCCGCGGCCGCCGCGCTCGCCGTCATCGAGGCCGGCTT
>DAHWKH010000065.1 GCA_027343725.1 Acidiferrobacteraceae bacterium | reverse complement strand
CCAGATCATCCCGCATCCTGACTGTGAAAGAACTGCTGCCGCCCCGGTTGGCCCGCCCACCCGATCGACCTATCCATGGCCCACACGATATCAGCGTGACGCTAGGTGGGGGAGGGTGGGGTTAATGGAGCGCATACTCTCCGCCGCCCGAGGGTAGCGGCCTGTGGGCGCCGGCGGGTGATTTCGGCCTCGCGCTTCCGGTATAGGCCACGATGTCCGCGCTACTCAGGGGTGTAAGCCCGACGCAGGCAAGTGGCCGGTGTTTTTTGGTCGGTGGATTTGGCGGCCCCCACTGTCCTGAGGGGACCATGTCTTGTGCGTAAGGCTCCAAGGCAACCCGCAGCGGCAGCGCCTTCTGGCCGGTTCACCCATTCGCTGCGGTCCATTTTGGATTCCGCGTCCCGTAGCGGGCGCGCGTGTCCGCCCGGTTCTCGAAGGGGCGGAACCGCGGCCGCTAATCGATCGCGGATCATGGCCTGCGAGGCGGAGCGGCCCTTGAGGCCGAGTCCTTTATTCTGATCGACGCCATGTCCCTTCCCGGGCGTGGGCTCGTGTGGAGCTGTGGCAGGGGTGCGGCGGAACCGGCCCGAGCGAAGAGGGAAGGGGGGAAGTGTTCTGTAAGTGCTCGGCTTATTGGCTCCCCGGGACGGACTCGAACCGCCGACCCGGTGATTAACAGTCACCTGCTCTACCGACTGAGCTACCGGGGATCACAAGGGCCGCTATGCTACGAAGCCCCGGCGGTCAGGTCAAGACCGAATCCCCGAGGCCGGTTGCGCGTTGCGGGACGGGGCCAAAAAGCCCTCGAGGCGCGTGACCGCGGCCGCCAGCACTTCGTCGCTCGTCGCATACGAGAGACGCACGTGCCCCGGGGCCCCGAACGCCGAGCCTGGGACCAGGGCGATGCCGGTCTCTTCCAGGAGCCGTTCGGCGAAGGTCTGGTCGTCCGGGATACCCAAATGGCGTAGGGCCTGGGCGATGTTCGGAAAGAGATAGAAGGTCCCGTCTCCGGGCCGGCAGCGAAGGCCCGGGAGCGCCTGCAGCTGCCGGCAGAGCCGGTCGTGACGGGCTTTGAAGGCATCGCGCATCGGGGTCACGAAGGTGACGCCGCTGTTCAAGGCCGCCACCGCCGCCACTTGCGCGATCGAGGTCGGGTTCGAGGTGCTTTGCGACTGCACCTTGGTCATGGCCTGGATGAGTTCGGTGGGTCCCGCGGCATAACCGATGCGCCAACCCGTCATCGCGTAGGCCTTCGAGACCCCGTTCAGGACGATCGTCCGCTCGGCGAGATCCGGGCAGACATTGATGAGGTTGGCGAACGGCTCCGCGCCCCAATAAATGTGCTCGTACATGTCATCGGTTGCGATGAACACCTGCGGGTAGCGCCGCAAGACCTCTCCGAGCGCCGCCAGTTCGTCACGGGTGTAGACGGCGCCGGTGGGGTTCGACGGGCTGTTCAGTACGAAGAGTTTCGTTTTGTAGGCGAGCGCCGCATCGAGGCTTTCGGGCGTGATCTTGAAGCCCTGCTCGATGGTGGTCGGTATAATGACCGGGGTCGCATCGGTCATGAGCACGATGTCGAGGTAGGAGACCCAATAGGGCGCCGGGATCACGACCTCGTCTTCGGCCTCGAGGAGGGCCTGGGCGAGATTGTAGAAGCTCTGCTTGCCGCCCACCGACACGAGCACCTGGGAGGTGGTATACTGCAAGGCGTTTTCGCGCGCGAATTTGTCGACGACGGCCGCCTTGAGGCTCGGGATGCCATCGACCGCCGTATACTTGGTGAAGCCGTCGCGGATGGCCTGGATCGCCGCGTCCTTGATCGGTTCCGGGGTGTCGAAGTCCGGTTCCCCGGCGCCGAGATCGAGAATGTCGTGGCCTGCGGCCTTGAGAGTCTTGGCACGAGCGGTGACGGCCAGGGTGGGTGAGGGCTTGATGCGGCCGACACGGGCCGATAAGGTCAATTTGGCCAAGCGTTCCATTCTCGGGCGTTGAGTGGCGGTATATTACCCTGGATCATGACACAACCAAAGCGGCACCCTGAGCGTTTCGAGCTGGAAAGCGGCTATGCGCCGGCCGGCGATCAACCCGAGGCCATTTCGGCCCTGGTCGGGGGCCTGCGTGGCGGGCTCGCGTTTCAGGTCCTGCTCGGCGTCACGGGCTCCGGGAAGACCTTCACCATCGCCAACGTCATCGCCCAACTGCAGCGCCCGACCCTGGTGCTCGCCCCCAACAAGACGCTCGCCGCCCAGCTCTACGCCGAGATGCGCGACTTCTTCCCGCATAACGCCGTCGAGTACTTCGTCTCGTATTATGACTACTACCAGCCCGAGGCCTATGTCCCGGCGTCCGATACCTATATCGAGAAGGACGCGGCCATCAATGAACACATCGAACAGATGCGCCTGTCGGCGACCAAGGCCCTGCTGGAGCGCCCGGATGCCATTATCGTGGGCACGGTCTCGGCGATCTACGGACTCGGGGACCCGGCCGCCTACCACGCCATGATCCTGCACGTGAAAAAGGGCGCGACCCTCGATCAGCGCGCGATCCTCAAGCGCCTCTCGGAGATGCAATACACACGCAACGACGTCGAGCTCCGGCGCGGGACCTTCCGGGTGCATGGCGACGTCATCGACATCTTCCCGGCGGAGTCCGAGCAGCTCGCGGTGCGCGTGAGCCTGTTCGACGACGTGGTGGACGATCTCGCCGAGTTCGATCCGCTCACGGGCGAGGTGCGGCACAGGCTCGGGCGTATCACCGTCTACCCGAAATCCCACTACGTGACCCCGCGCGAGACCATCAGCGGCGCGCTCGACGCCATCCGCGAGGAGCTACGCGTGCGCCTGGAGGAGCTGCACGGCGCGGGCAAGCTCCTCGAGGCCCAGAGACTGGCCGAACGCACGCGCTTCGATCTCGAAATGATGAAGGAGTTAGGCTACTGCTCCGGGATCGAGAACTACTCGCGCTATCTCTCGGGGCGCCAGGCCGGCGAGCCCCCGCCGACCCTGATCGACTACCTCCCGGCCGATGCCTTGCTCGTGGTCGATGAGAGTCATGTGACGATGCCGCAACTGGGTGGCATGTACCGGGGCGACCGTGCGCGCAAGGAGACGCTCGTCGAATACGGCTTTCGTTTGCCCTCGGCCCTCGACAACCGGCCGCTCAAGCTCGAGGAGTTCGAGGCCATGATGCCCCAGACCATCTTCGTGTCGGCGACGCCCGGGCCCTACGAGATGGCGCGCACCGGCACGGTCGTGGAGCAGGTGGTGCGGCCGACCGGCTTGATCGATCCCGAGGTCATCGTGCGCCCGGTGGCGCACCAGGTCGATGACCTGCTCGCCGAGGCGCGCGTGCGGCGCGCGCGCGATGAGCGCGTCCTCGTCACGACGCTCACCAAGCGCATGGCCGAGGACCTCACGGAGTATCTGCACGAGCACGGCGTGCGCGTGCGTTACCTGCACTCGGATATCGACACGGTGGAGCGCGTCGAGATCATCCGCGATCTGCGCGCCGGGGCCTTCGACGTCCTGGTCGGCATCAATCTGTTGCGCGAGGGGCTCGATATCCCGGAGGTCTCGCTGGTGGCGATCCTCGACGCCGACAAAGAGGGGTTTCTGCGTTCCACCCGCTCGCTCATTCAGACCATCGGCCGGGCCGCGCGCCACCTGCACGGGCAGGCGATCCTGTATGCCGATCACGTCACCGATTCGATGCGGGCAGCGCTCGAGGAGACCGGGCGGCGCCGGACCAAGCAGCTCGCCTTCAACGCCGAGCACGGCATCACCCCTCAGGGGGTGGTGAAGGCGGTGAAGGAGCTGATCGACGGGGTCCCGGGGCGCGTGGCCCCGGGCGGCGCGCGCGGTAGCGCCGGGACCCCGGAGGCGCCCGTGTCCCCGGAGGCCCTGGCTAAGCTTCTGAAGACGCTCGAAAAGGACATGTACCGCTACGCCAAGGGGCTCGAGTTCGAGCGCGCAGCGCAGGTGCGCGATCGCATCGCGGCGCTGAAGCGCAGCGCCTTGAGTCCCGGCTCGCCGCGCCGCGCGGCCGAGGGCTGAGGGCGGCCCCGCCCGTTGTCCGTACCCGAGGCCCTATGATATGGTGCGCAACCCGAAGGCGCGTAGCTCAGTGGTAGAGCACTACCTTGACATGGTAGTGGTCGGTGGTTCGATCCCACTCGCGCCTACCATCATTTTCTTAATGAGAACCGGCCGTCTGCGCCGGTCGACGAGACGGCCGACACGATGCCCGTGATCACCCTGCCCGACGGGAGTCGGCGCGAGTACGCTCATCCCGTGACCGTCGCCGAGGTCGCAGCCGACATCGGGTCGGGGCTTGCGCGCCAGGCGCTGGCCGCGCGCGTCGATGACCGGCTGGTCGATACCGCCTTTCGTCTCGAGCGCGACGCGCGGCTCTCGGTGATCACCGCCCGCGATCCGGAGGGCCTCGAGGTGCTGCGCCACTCCTGCGCGCACCTCTTGGCGCACGCCGTCAAATCCCTCTACCCCGAGGCCCAGGTCACGATCGGTCCCGTGATCGACGAGTGTTTCTATTACGATTTCGCCTACGCCCCGGGTTTCGGCCCGGAGGATCTCGCGCGGATCGAGAACCGCATGCGCGAACTCGCGCGCCGCGACATCCCGATCGCGCGCGAGACGCTCGATCGCGAGGCCGCAATCCGGTATTTCCAGGGCCTCGGGGAGGCCTACAAGGCCGAGATCATCCGCGACATCCCGGCGAACGAGACCCTTTCGCTGTACCGCCAGGGGGATTTCGTCGATCTGTGCCGGGGACCCCACGTGCCCAAGACCGGCCATTTGAAGCACTTCAAGCTCATGAAGCTCGCCGGGGCGTATTGGCGCGGCGACTCGCGCAATCCGATGCTGCAGCGCATCTACGGGACGGCGTTTGCGAGCGCCGAGGCCCTCGCCGAGCACGTCCACCGGCTCGAGGAGGCGGAGCGGCGCGATCACCGGCGCATCGGCCGCGCGCTCGATCTCTTCCATATCCAGGAGGAGGCGCCGGGCATGATCTTCTGGCACGACCGGGGCCTGCGCATCTATCGCGTGATCGAGCAATACATCCGCCGCTTGCTCGCGGACCACGGCTACCAGGAGGTCCGCACGCCGCTCATCATGGACAAGAGCCTCTGGGAACGGTCCGGGCACTGGGATAAGTTCGCCGAGGGGATGTTCACGACCACCTCCGAGAAGCACGAGTACGCCATCAAGCCGATGAATTGCCCGGGACACGTGCAGATCTTCAATCAGGGCCTGCGCAGCTACCGCGATTTGCCCTTGCGGCTCGCGGAGTTCGGTTCCTGCCATCGCAACGAGCCGTCCGGGACGCTGCATGGCCTCTTGCGGCTGCGCAATTTCGTGCAGGACGACGCCCACATTTTCTGTGCCGAGGACGACATCCAGTCCGAGGTGAGCGCCTTCATCGACCTCCTGTACCGGGTCTATGCCGATTTCGGGTTTCGCGAGGTCCTTGTGAAGCTGTCGACCCGCCCGGACCAGCGGGTGGGCGCGGACGCCTTGTGGGACAAGGCCGAGGCGGCGCTCGCTCAGGCGCTCGCCCACCGCGGGCTCGCCTATGAACCCCAGCCGGGGGAGGGGGCCTTCTATGGTCCCAAGATCGAGTTCGCCTTGAAGGATAGCCTCGGGCGCGTGTGGCAATGCGGCACGATCCAGGTCGATTTCGCGATGCCCGAGCGCCTGGGGGCGAGCTTTGTCACGGCCGAAGGCCACAAGGCGGTGCCGGTGATGCTGCACCGCGCGATCCTGGGCTCGCTCGAGCGCTTCATCGGCATCCTGATCGAGGAACACAACGGCGCCTTGCCGCTGTGGCTTATGCCGGTGCAGGCGGTGGTGCTGCCGATCGCCGAGCGCCACGGTCCCACGGCGCGCGCCGCGGAAGAGGCCCTGAGGGCGCAGGGCTGGCGCGTCGAGTCGGACTTGAGAAACGAGAAGATCGGCTTTAAAATCCGAGAGCATACCATGCACAAGGTCCCGTACCTGCTCGTCGTGGGCGACCGCGAGGCGCAGGCCGGGACCGTTTCGGTAAGAACCCGCGAGGGCCAGGATCTGGGCGGGATGACAGTCGCCGCACTGACAGATCGGGTGGGTGCGGGATTGGGTCAACCGGCTCAGGAGGGGTAGGATATCGTTCAGGAACGCGAGACGCGGCTCAACGGGCAGATCAACGCCCCGCGTGTAAGGTTGATTGGCGCCGATGGGACCCAGGTCGGCATCGTGGCGATTGCCGAGGCTCAAAAGACGGCGGAGGCCGCCGGCCTTGATCTCGTCGAGATCTCGCCGAACGTGTCCCCGCCGGTTTGCCGGATCATGGATTACGGCAAGTTCCAGTACGAGGAGAGCAAGCGGCGTCACGTCGCGAAGAAGAAGCAAAAGCAGATCCAGGTCAAGGAGGTGAAGTTTCGCCCCGGGACCGACATCGGCGATTACGAGGTCAAGGTCAGAAACCTCATCCGCTTTTTGGAGAACGGGGACAAGGCGAAGATCACGCTGAGGTTCCGCGGGCGGGAGATGGCGCACCAGGACCTCGGCATCGAGCTTTTGAAGCGTGTCGAGGGGGATTTGTCGGAGTACGGGACGGTCGAGCAGCGGCCGCGACTGGAAGGGCGGCAAATGGTGATGGTGGTGAACCCCAAGAAGTAAGGTGGAAACGACTGCTGCAAGCCGGTAGGAAAGGCCCCTCGCGGGGCTGCTTCAGCGGGACAATGACAAAAGCGCATTGCGCAGAGGAAGAGTATGCCGAAGGTCAAAACGAATCGGGGCGCCGCCAAGCGCTTCAAGAAGGGCGCCGGTGGGTTCAAGTGCCGCCACTCGCATTTGCGCCACATCCTCACCAAGAAATCCACGAAGCGCAAACGGCATTTGCGTGCCGACCGCCTGGTCCATCCGGCGGATGTCGCGGGTGTGGCCCGCATGCTTCCTTACGCCTAACTGAAGGAGGCCTCCCATGCCACGAGTCAAACGCGGAGTCACCGCCCGGGCGCGCCACAAGAAGGTCACGGCGCTCGCCAAAGGCTACCGGGGTGCGCGCAAAAACGTCTTCCGGGTCGCCAAGCAGGCGGTCGCCAAGGCCGGGCAATACGCCTATCGGGATCGCCGGACCCGCAAGCGCGAGTTCCGGGCCCTGTGGATCGTGCGTATCAATGCCGCGGCCCGCGAGTGCGGCTTGAGCTATAGCCGACTGATGGATGGCCTGCGCAAGGCCTCGATCACGATCGATCGCAAGGTGTTGGCGGATATCGCGGTGGCGGACAAGGCCGCGTTCGCGGCCATCGCCGAGAAGGCCAAGGCCAGCCTGCCGGCGGCTTAAGTGACCGAGGCAACGCCGTTCGCCGAGCGGCTCGCGGACCTCGAGGGCGAGGCGCTCGCAGCGCTCGCGGCGGTCGAGACCGAAGACGCGCTCGAGGCCTGGCGCGTATCCTACCTCGGCAAGAACGGCCGGCTCACGGGCGAGTTGAAGGGCATCGGGGCGCTCACACCCGCGGAGCGCCCGCAGGCCGGCGCGCGCGTGAACGCCATCAAGGCGGCCCTCGAGACGGCCCACGGCGCGCGCCGCGAGGTCTTGAAGGAGGCCGCGCGCAGCGCGCGGCGGATCGCCGAGGCGGTGGATGTGACCTTGCCCGGGCGCGGGCGGGGGGTGGGGACGGCGCACCCCTTGACGCGGGCGCTGGCGCGCATCGAGGATATTTTCGCGGGACTCGGGTTTTCGGTGGCGAGTGGCCCCGAGGTGGAAGACGAGTTCCACAATTTCGAGGCCTTGAACATCCCGGCGCACCACCCCGCGCGGGCCATGCACGACACCTTCTACCTCCCCGATGGCCGGCTGCTGCGCACCCACACGTCCACCGTGCAGATCCGCTTCATGGAGGTCGAGCGCCCGCCGTTTCGCATTATCGCGCCCGGGCGCGTCTACCGGGCCGACGCCCCTGATCCCACGCACAGCCCGATCTTCCATCAGGTGGAGGGGCTGGCCGTGGGTGAAGGTGTGCATATGGGGCACTTGAAGGCCACCTTGAGCCGCTTTCTCGAGGCCTTTTTCGAGCGACCCCTCACCGTGCGCCTGCGGCCGTCGTATTTCCCGTTCACGGAGCCCTCGGCAGAGGTCGATATCGGCTGTTTTCTGTGTCAGGGCCAGGGCTGCCGCGTGTGCAAGGGCACGGGCTTTGTCGAGGTGTTGGGGTGCGGGCTCGTGCACCCGCGGGTGTTGGAGCGGGTGGGGATCGACAGCGAGCGGTTCAGCGGGTTCGCCTTCGGCATGGGGGTCGAGCGCCTGGTCATGCTACGGGACGGGGTCAGCGACGTGCGGCTTTTCTACGAGAACGATCTGCGGTTTTTGGCGAGCTTGCGGTGAACGCGTGCGCATAAGCGAGACATGGTTGCGCGATTGGGTCGAGACCCCGATCCCGTTCGCCGATCTGGCGGCGGTTTTGACGCGCGGCGGCTTCGAGATCGAGGCGACCGGGACCGTCGGTGCGAGTCACCCGGACGTGGTCGTGGGGCGGATCCTCGCCGCGGAGCCGCATCCCCAGGCGGATCGGCTGCGCGTCTGCCGCGTGGACCTCGGGCCCTTGGGGTCGCGCACCATCGTGTGCGGGGCCGCCAACGCCCGCCCCGGGCTATTGGCCCCGGTGGCGCTCCCCGGTGCCCGGATCGGCGAGCGCGTGATCGAGGCGGCCGATCTGCGCGGGGTGCGCTCGGAGGGGATGTTGTGCGCGGCCGCGGAGCTCGGGTGCGCGGAGTGGGTCTCCGGGGACGGACTCTGGGAGCTACCCCCGGACGCGCCGGTCGGGACCTGGCTGCAGGATTACCTGAATTTCGCCGAAGGCTTCCTCGATATCGCCGTTACCCCCAATCGCGGGGACTGCCTGAGCGTGCGTGGGCTTGCCCGCGAGATCGCCGCCTTGACCCGCACCCGGGTGCGGGGCGGGCGCGCGCGCGCCTTGCGCGTGCACGGGGAGGCGCCGGTGGCGGTGGTGGTGGCGACGATCCGTTGCCCGCGCTACCTCGTCAGGTGCATCAGCGGCGTGGAGACCATGCCCGCGAGCCCCGGTTGGCTCGTGCGCCGTTTGCGCGTGGGCGGCGTGACCCCGCGCCACCCGGTGGTGGACGTCACGAATTACATCATGCTGGACCTCGGCCAGCCCCTGCACGCCTTCGATGCCGACGCGGTGCAAGGACCGCTGACCGTGCGCCTGGCGCGCGCCGGCGAGAGCCTCACGCTGCTCGATGGCTCGCAGCCCACGCTCACGACCGAGGACCTCGTGATCGCCGACGACAGCGGGCCGCTTGCGCTGGCCGGGATCCTCGGCGGGACGCGCGCCGCGGTCAGCGCGCAGACCCGTAACGTCCTCATCGAGGCCGCCTATTTCCGGCCCGAGGCGCTCTCGCGCACCGCGCGCCGATTGGGCCTGATCACCGATGCGGCGCTGCGCTTCGAGCGCGGTGTCGATCCCGAACTCGCGCCGCTTGCCCTGGAACGCGCGAGTGCCTTGATCTTGCGCATCTGCGGCCTGGGGACTGCGCATCTCGAGGGCACCGCCGAGCCCGCCGGTGGCCGCAAGGGGATCACGGCCAGCGCAAGCCCGGTGGCCGAGTCCGTGACCGAGGACGAATGGCCGGCCCGGCCGCCGATCCGCTTGCGGCTTGCGCGCATACCCCAATTGCTCGGCGTGACGATCCCGCGCGTCCAGGTCACTAGGTTCCTGCAGTCCCTCGGGATGGCGGTGGCGCGCTCGCATGGCGACTTGTCGGTGCGCGCGCCGTCGTTTCGCTTCGACATCGAGGCCGAGATCGATCTCATTGAAGAGGTGGCGCGCTTGTGGGGTTACGAGGAGATCCCGGGGGACGCCTTACCCCTCATGCCGGTCGCGGCGCCCCCGCAACCCGGCATCCTGCGCCGGATGCGCGATCTGCTCATGGACCGCGATTACCACGAGGCCGTGACCTTCAGCCTGATCGACCCCGCGGAGCATCGCGCACTGCATGTCGATTCCGGGATCGCGCTCCAGAATCCCTTGGCCGGGCCGTGGGCGGGCCTGCGGCAGAGCCTGGTGCCGGGCCTTTTGGCGGCGGCTCTGTACAATCGCCATCGCCAGCAGGCGCGCGTGCGGCTTTTCGAGATCGGTATAGGCTTTGAGTGGGCCGCCGAGGCGATCATCGAGCGACCCCGGGTCGCGGGCGTGGCCCTGGGAAGCGCGGAACCCGAGCAATGGGGGATCCCCGCGCGCGCCGGGGATTTTTTCGATATCAAGGGCGATGTCGAGGCGCTTGCGAGCCTGATCGGGCCCTTGCGCGCGCGCCCCTGCGAACACCAGCTGCTGCAGCCGGGCCTGTCGGCCACGCTCTTTCGGGGTGACCGGCCCGTGGGTTTTCTGGGGGCGCTCGCGCCCGAGCACCGCGAGCGTCTCGGCTTTCACGAAACCGTTTGGGTGTTCGAGATCGAGGGCCCCTTCGAGACCCCGGCGCGCCCGACTCAAGCCCCGGAAGTGGCGCGATTTCCGGCTGTGCGTCGCGATATTGCTGTGATCGTCCCCGAAAAGGTGACAGCCGGGCAGGTAATGGACACGGTCCGCGAAAGCGCCGGGCCCTTGCTCCAGGAACTGGTCTTGTTCGATGTGTATCGGGGTGAAGGCCTTGATTTAGGAAAGAAAAGCCTGGCCTTGGGCTTGACCTTACGGGACTTCTCGCGCACTCTTACTGATGAACGGGTAGACGAAGTCGTGGCGCAGGCCGTGCGTGCGCTCGCTGATGCCCACGGGGCCCAGCTACGACAATAACTACAAGACGCACGGCAGGGATGAATGGGAGATGGCACTCACAAAAGCAGACCTCGCCGAGGCGCTGTTCCAGGAACTGGGACTCAATAAACGCGAAGCCAAGGATTTCGTAGAGCTGTTTTTCGAAAAGATCTGCGAGGCCTTGGGCCAGGGGGAGATGGTCAAGTTGTCGGGTTTCGGCAATTTCGGGATCCGCCAGAAGAACCGCCGACCGGGCCGCAATCCCAAGACCGGTGAAGAGATCCCGATCGCCGCGCGGCGCGTGGTGACCTTCCGCGCAAGCCATAAGCTCAAAGAACGGGTCGACGTGCATGCTCGATCCGGGGGATAACGCCGAGCTTCCCGCCATACCCGGGAAGCGCTATTTCACGATCAGCGAGGTGAGCGAGCTCTGCGCGGTCAAGCCGCACGTGCTGCGCTACTGGGAACAGGAATTCCCCAAGCTGCGATCCGTGAAACGGCGCGGCAACCGGCGCTACTACCAGCGCCACGACGTCCTCCTCATCCGCGAAATCCGCGCCCTCTTGTATATCGAAGGCTTTACCATCAGCGGCGCGCGCAACCGCCTGGCGGCCCAGGGCGCCCAGGCCCCCGAGGACCGGCGGGCCGAGGCCTTGGCGATCCTGGCCGAGGGTCTGCGCGAGCTCCGGGAGCTCTTGGCCGGGGGTGCGGCCGCCCCGGAGTCGTGACCGGTGGCCTATGACCGGCTCATCTCCCCGGAGGCCCTGGCCGCGCACGCAGGGGCCGCCGACTGGGTCATTCTCGACTGTCGTTTTCGCCTGACCGAGCCCGAGCGCGGCCGCCGCGAGTACGAAACCAGCCACCTGCCGGGGGCCCGTTACGCCCATTTGGAGGAGGA
>DAHWKH010000023.1 GCA_027343725.1 Acidiferrobacteraceae bacterium | reverse complement strand
AAGCCCTTCCGGAGGCTCGCAAGATCCCCCAAAAGGATGAGATCGGCGCTGCGCGCCGCGAGCACATTGCGCCGCCCGACGGACACCGCGACCGATGCCGCGGCAAGGGCCGCGGCGTCGTTGACCCCGTCCCCGACCATGGCGACGGGCCCCTGGGACCGGCGCGCCTCGATCCAGGCGAGCTTCTCGTCCGGCAGCAAGTCCCCGTAGGCCTCATCCACGCACAGCGTGCGCGCAAGCGCGGACACCGCACTCGCGCGGTCCCCCGACAACAGGACCACGCGCCGCCCCTGGCGGCGCAAAGTCGCGAGCAGGTCCTCGACACCCGGGCGCAGGGTGTCGAAGAGGCCGAACACCCCGAGCACGGAGCCCTCGCGCGCAAGCCACACCTCGCTCGCCTCCTCGAGCAACGGGCCCCGGGCGTCCATGGCGGCGCCCGCAAAGCGCCGCGTCCCCAGGCGATAGTGCCGCCCGTTGATCGTCCCCTCGAGACCCTGTCCCGGGCGGGCCGTGACCTCCTCGGCTGCAAGCCGCGTCTGTCCCGGCGGACACGCGCGCGCGAAGGCCTGGGCGATCGGGTGCTCCGAACGCTGCTCCAAGGCGCAGGCGATCGCGAGCAGCGTCTCGGCATCGAGGTCCGCGCACGGGTGGACGGCCGTGACCGCCAGTCGGCCTTCTGTCAAGGTCCCGGTCTTGTCGAACACGACGGTCTTGGCGCCCGCCAGGACCTCGAGGGCCCCGGAGCGCGTGACCACGAGTCCGATGCGCATGAGGGCGTTCGTGGCCGCGGCCAATGCCGTGGGGATCGCGAGCGACAAGGCGCACGGGCAGGCGACCACCAGGACCGCAAGCGTCGCCGGAAGCGCCCGCGCGGGGTCCGCGAGCCGCCAGCCGACGGCGGTGGCCGCGGCCAGGACCAGCATGCCGATCACGAAGGCGGAGGCGGCGCGTTCCGCGATCGCCGTCAGGCGCGGCTTTTCACGCTGCGCGCGCTCGATCAGGCCTTCGATGGTCGAGAGGACGGTCTCGCGTCCCACGCGCTGAACCGTGATCACGAGCGGGCTTTCGCAATTGACGCTCCCGGCGATCACCGCTTCCCCGGGGCCCTTCGCGAGCGGGCGCGCCTCGCCCGTGAGGATGGATTCATCGACCGACGAGACGCCCTCGGCGACGACGCCGTCGGCCGGCACGCGATCCCCCGGACGCACCAGCAACCGATCCCCCACCTGCACCAAGGACGCCGGCACGCTGTCCTCGCGTCCGTCCTGACTGATGCGCACGGCCTCCTGCGGGAGCGCGTGCGTCAGCAGTTCCGCCGTGCGCGCCGCGCGTGCGCGCGCCAAATCCTCGAACAGCCGCGACAACAGCAGAAACGCCGCGAACATCGACACCGAATCGAAATAGAGGGGCCCGTGTTCGCGGATCGTGTGCGCGAGACTCACGCTAAAGGCGATGCCGATGCCGAGCGCGATCGGCAGGTCCATGCCCGCGCGGCCCTGTCTCAGATCGTGCCACGCACCGCGGAAGAACGGGACCGCGGCATACGCGACGATCGGCAGCGTGAGCCCGGCCGACAACCACGCCAGGATCCAGAACAGATGCCCGGACATGCCCCATGACGGCCCGATATCCAAGGCGAGCGCGAGCATCATGACCTGCATCCCGAACGATCCCGCGATCACGAAGCGATGCAGGAGGTCGCGGCGCTTGCGCGCGAACACGTCTTGCGCGACCTCGGGCTTGTAAGGGTGCGCGACGTAGCCGATCGCGGCGATCGCCTTCAGGATCCCACTCAACGGGGTGACGTGCTCATCCCAACGCACGTAGGCCCGCTGGGTGGTGTAATTCACGTGCACCGCGCGCACCCCCGGCAAGGCCGCGATCTGGCGTTCGTTCAGCCACACACAGGCCGCGCAGCGGATGCCCTCGAGCAGGAGCGAGACCTCCTTCTCCGAGGTCCCCAGGCCCCCGGGTGTCGCCACCAAGCCCTCCTGGATCGCCGGATGATCGTAGAGATCGGCCGTCTTCAGAAAGTCCGGGACCGCATCACGTGCCCCGGTCCCGCGTTCGGTGCGCAACGTGTAGTAGTCCTGCAGCCCGTGCCCGACGATGGCGGCGGCGATTTCGCGGCAACCGGCGCAACAAAAGGCCCGGCGCGCGCCCAGGATATCGAGCTCCCAGGGCGCCTCCGGCGGACAGGGAAGCCCGCAATGGAAACACCCGAGGTCGTTCGGGGGACCGTCCATACTCAGGCGAGCGGCGTCACGAAACTGACCAACCCGTAAACGACCACCAGTGCCGCGAGCGCCTGGCGCACCGAGCGCTTGCGCAGGACCAGGGCGAGACGCTGCGTGCCGCCGAGCGTCAGGAGTCCGGGCGCGGTCGCAAGCCCGAAGATCGCCATGAGGGCCGCCCCCTTGAGCGCCGAGCCGCTCGCGAGCGCCCAGGCGAGCACCGAATAGACGAGACCGCAGGGCAAAAACCCCCACAAGACACCGAGCGCCAGGGCTTGCGGTAGGCGGGTCACCGGCATCAGGCGCTCGCCGAGCGGCCGGATATAGGCAAAGCCGCGCGCGCCCCATGCCTCGAGCCGCCCCAGCACCCGCCACCACCCGCCGAGAAAGAGCCCGAGCGCGACCATGAACAGCGCCGCGATACGATCGCCTAAGCTTGCGACCGCGGCCCCCGGAACGGCCGCGACGAGACCGTGCCCGAGCCCGCCCAGGACCGCGCCGGCGAGCGTATAACTCATGACCCGCCCGAGGTTATAAGCCAGAAGGTAGGGGCAGGCGCTGCGCCCGTCGCGCCGGATGTTCACGGACAACGCGCCCATGATGCCCCCGCACATGCCGAGGCAGTGGGTCCCCGACCCGATGAGACCGACGAACAGGGCCGACAACCACAATCCCGCTGCCATGCCTGTGCCCAAGCCCTACAGGGACGCGTCGTCTTCGGCTTCGACGTCCAGGAGCTGGTATTTCGGTAACTCGACGCTCTTACGCGCGTCCGGGCTGCGTGTCCAGGCCTTCCAGCTCGACATCATGAAGATCTTCACCACGACCACGAGGAAAAAAAAGAGTGCGACGAAAAACCCGGTGATGAAGATCTGGTACCGGTAGAATTCATTCATCATAGCCACCCCCTCTCCCCGGGCGCGAGCGCCCGGGGACGAGCGCTTTTACAGATGCCAGGTCCCCGGTTGGCGGCTCAGAACGATCCACACGAACCGCCCCCATGCCGTCGACTCGAGAAAGAAATAGATCGCGATCAGGACCGCCATGACCCCGAGATACCACAAGAACCCGTTTCGCTGACTCCTCTCCACCGTGCGCCCCTCGTCTCAATGAATAAAGCCGTACACCGTGCTGCCGATCAGAAAGCAGAAGGCGAGAAACCAGCCGATCTTGAGGGGCAGCGAGAGGCCGCCGTTTTCAGGCTCCGGGATGTAGGGCTCCGGCTCCTTGTGACTGTTAGGTTCCATGCTTGACCTCCTTATACTTCGACTGCGTGCGGCGCCTGCGGATTTTCAGGACCCAATTGAGGGCCATGTATCCCAAAAACCCAGCCCCGGCGTAGATCACGACACCGATCGTCAAAATCCACCCCAATTCGACACCGGGATTGTGTGGACCCAAAAGACTCATGCCACCCTCCCCTATCGGCTCGCCGGGGCGCGCCGGTCGCGCGCATCGCCTTCCGGACCCGTAAGGTGCAGATCGCGTTTGATCTGCGCCACCACCATGTGCCGGTCCACCACCACGTACCCGAGCCGGCGCAGGCGTTTCGCGTACAGCACCCATGCCCCGAACCACGTCATGCCGATGGTCGCGTAAATCGCGAATCCTATTGTCAAAATCCACGCATATACGGATATCGAATCGAACATCGTCGTCACCTCACGAGCTATGAGTCAGCGTACCATGGCCCGCGGCACGGGCCATCTGAACGGATTGCTTGCGCGCCACCGCCGCGGACTGGCTGTTGGCGGGCTTCTGCGCCAGGGTCTGCACGAAGTACGCGATCGCCCAACGCACCTTGCGCGACAGCGAACTGAACGCGGGCATCGCCGTGCCGGCCCGCCCGTGGTTCAGCGTGTGATACACCCACCGCGCCGAGGGCGTCATCATGGCGAGATCGACCGGCGCCGGCGTCAGCGCACGCGCCAACACCCCGTTGCCTTCGCCCTTCGGCCCATGACAGGTCGCGCAGTTGGTGGCGAACTGCTGGCCTCCGAGCTTGACGAGGGCCGCGGTCCGGGGGAGTGGCGGGTGCTTGGGCGGCGGCAGGGCCGCATTCTGATGCAGCGTCTTCACGTAGTACGCGACGCTCCACAAGTCCCGCGGCGTCAGGAACCCATCGGGCGCGTGCACCCACGAGGGCATGGCCGAGCCCGGACGCCCGTAATAGAGCACCTTGTAGACGAAGCCCGCCCGGAACCTGAAGGCGTTCAGACGCACCGGGCGCGGGCTCAGGTAGCGCGCCGCGCGGCCCCGGCCGTCGCCGGTGGAGCCGTGACAGCTGGCGCAGTCGAGGGCGTAGAGGTGCTTGCCCCGACCCCGCGCGGCGGCCGTGTCGGCGATCCGCGGGGCCTTGTGGAAGAAGGCCACGTGGTCATACCCCGGCGACGTGAGGCGCCCGCCCTTGTAGGGATAGTGCAGGACGGTGCCGATCCCGGGAACAAAGACCTTTTTCAGCGTGCCTTTGGCGAGCATCTCGCGCTTCCGGGCCTTCCCGAGCGTCCCGAGATAGGCCACCAAGGCCTTGGCCTGGCCATTGGGTTTCCCAGGCGAGCCGTTGAACATCCAGTGGTAGGCGGGCATGATCGACCACGGCACGATCATGCGCGGGTCGTAGAGATGGACATACTCCCAATCCGCGGGATGATCGAGCGATTCGCGGGTCAGATCCGGCCCCTTGCGCCGCGTGCTCAAAAGGTTCGGATACTGGTGCTTGTACTCCCAGGCCTTCGACACGGCCCCGAAACGCAAGGGGTCGTCGGCCACCGGCCGCACGAACTGGCTGTGGCAGTAGTAACAGCCGTTGGCGATGTAGATCTGCCGGCCGCGCAGCTGAAGCGGCGTGTACTGCGCCACGTGCTCCGTCTTCCGGTGACCCTTCAGTTCATGGTTGATGTTGAACCACGGCGTCACGCCCAGGCCGATGAACGCCAGAGCGAAGAAGCCGACGCCCGCGACCAGCATGATGAAGACCGCGCGTTCGATACCCCATTTTTGCGCATCCATGGCCGCTTACCTCGCGCCCGCGAGCGCCGCCGGGCGCTCGGTCGCCGGCTGCTTGACGCGCGCCGTCACGATGAGATTGATGGCCACCAGAATGAAGCCCGTGAGCACCACGATCCCCGAGAGCGTGCGGCTGAACCAATACGGCTGGAGGCGCACGATCGAGTCCATCCACGGCTTGCCGTAGCCCCAGTAGTAGCCCTCCATCAGCCCCGCGACCCAGAGGTCGATGAACATCCACGAGGAACCGATGAAGGCGAGCCAGAAGGACCATTCCGACAGGGTCTTGTTCAAGGCGTTACCCGTCAGCCGCGGCCAGGCGTAGTGCACGAAGCCCATGGCCACGAACGTCCCGAAGCCCAGAAGCGCCATGTGCGAGTGACCGATGACCCAGTCCGTGAAGTGGATCAGCGGCTGCTCGATCAAAAGCGCCTGCAGCGGCCCCTGGGTGCAGACCATGAGGTAGAAGACCGTCCCGCCGATCAGCCAGCGCAGCGCGATGTTGTCGGCCAGATCGCCCCAGCGACCCTTCATCGTCTTGTAGACGTTGTAGAGGACCGTATAGACGGTGAAGAACAGCATGAACGAAGTCCCCTGGGCGATGTACTGCGCCCACATGGGGATCGGGCTGTAGTAGTAATGGTGGATGCCGACGAGGGGGTAGAAGAACGCGAGGCTCCAAAACCCCATCAACGAAAGCGAATGGGAGTAGATGGGCCGCCTCAGCATGACCGGCAAGAAATAGTAGATCATGGCGGTCGCGAGCGGCGTCACCACGAGACCCACGAGGTCGTGGATGAAAAGACCGCCCACCACGGCGCTCGCGATTCCCGGCGCGACGTAGGCCGGCACCAGCCCTCCCATGATCCAGTTCAAGGTCGCCCAGATCACGAAGCTCATCATGTACCAGCTCGAAACGTAGAGGTTGCGTTCCTTGCTGCGCAGATAGGATGCGAAGAAATTGTACCCGAGCGCCCCGTAGGATATCAGCATCAGGATGTTGATGAAGCTCGGATACTCCATCCACACGACGCCGAGATTGTGCCCTTCCATGAGCTGGAAGACGCCGATTGCGACCATGGTGTTATAAAAGTAGAAATTGAACCACGCGAGCGTGGGGCTCGCGAGCTTCACCCGGGTGAGCCGCGGCACCATGTAATAAATGGCGGCGAGAAAGATATCGACGAACCACCCGTAGGCGACCGTTTGCGTGTGGACGAAGCGCAGTCGGCCCCAGGTGAA
Source organism: Acidiferrobacteraceae bacterium (assembly GCA_027343725.1). Taxonomy (GTDB): domain Bacteria; phylum Pseudomonadota; class Gammaproteobacteria; order Acidiferrobacterales; family Acidiferrobacteraceae; genus Acidiferrobacter. Next base: position 1,348 of record DAHWKH010000023.1, on the reverse strand, counting down.
CTGCGGGATGTTACCGAGAAAGTTGGGCCACGTGAACTTGATGGCGACGAGCAGGCCTCCTCCGACTATGAGATAGATCAACCAGAAAATTGCGGCCCCGATGTGGGCTCTTATAAGCTTCGGTTCGATTAACGACTCGCCCGCAGCCAACTCCTCCGTCTTCTCTGTCTGCATCTCTTTCAGGTCCCCGGTTCCGAGTGGTCACTGGGGGCGTGCTTAGTAGAGCGGGACAACGTCCGATCCTGGCGCCGTTCGTTCGCAAGACTTGGGCACAATCCCCCGTTCCGTTTTTTGATCGAGATCAAGTTTAAGCCCATCGGAGCGCCCGCGCTAGATGGTTTGTGCAACAAAGCAGTAATATAGAATCTACTTTTATATTAATACTGAGGCCCCGCGCGGCCTGCATGGGGCCCTGTGAGGCGTTTTTCATTAGTGCATCATAATGCCCGAATATACTGATTGAGTGGTTCGAGGCCCACGAGGAACGGACCGAGGCGCGCTTGCGCCGCACCGGCGCGCGCAAAGGGGTCCGTAGCGGCATCCGCCCCTGCCGGGACACCCGCACGGGTCAGGGGCTCAGGCGAAGCGGGCCAGGTCTGGGATTGAGGGCGCGGGATGAGCGGGCGCAACGCGCGCGCCGCTTGGGGGTTGAGGGGGCCGCAGCCCCCGGGGTTTCGCTTTAGCGGGTGTGTGCGTCGATGAGGGCGCGCACGGCCTCCAGGGTGGGAGTCACGGTCTTGAGTTCGGTGGCGCCCGCCTGGCGGATGGCCACGTCCGGATCCTTGAGTCCGTGACCCGTGACCGTGCACACGACGGTTGCGCCTTCGTCGATGCGCCCCGCCGCGAGATCCCTGAGCGCGCCCGCCACCGACACCGCCGAGGCCGGCTCGCAAAAAATCCCCTCCTCGCGCGCCAGGCGTTTCTGTGTCGCCAGGATCTCGGCGTCCTCGACCGCCCCGAACCACCCGCTGGTTTCGGTGCTCGCCTGGCGCGCCAGCGCCCAGGATTGCGGGTGGCCGATGCGAATCGCGGTCGCGACGGTTTCCGGCTCATCCACCATGTTCCCCGACACGAAGGGCGCGGCCCCCGCGGCCTGATAGCCGACGAGCTTCGGGAGCGCGCAGCGGCCCTGGCGGGCGTAATCCCGATAGCCGATCCAGTGGGCGGTGATATTGCCGGCATTACCCACCGGCAGGTAGTGGTACTGCGGCGCAAAACCGAGCGCATCCACGACCTCGAAGGCCGCGGTCTTCTGCCCCTGCAGCCGGTAAGGATTCACGGAATTCACGAGCGTGATGGGTGTCGCCTCGGCGATCTCCTTCACAAGCCGCATACCGGCGTCGAAATT
>DAHWKH010000019.1 GCA_027343725.1 Acidiferrobacteraceae bacterium | reverse complement strand
GCGGGAATGGCTCGAGGACCAGCTCGCGGAGCCGACGCGGGCGCGCAGCGCCCAATGGCACGCGCGCTCGGTCCTCACGCAGGCGGTCACGATTGCCCAGGCGCAGGTCGTGCGGCTGCGGCTTCTCGCGAGTCGCCCGGCGCTCTATCTGACCCCGAACGTGGATGCCATCGGCCCGTTCGAGTTCTACAAGGGCCGCAGCGCGATCGCCGCGGGGCGAGCGGCCGCGCGCGAGCGCCTCGCCGATCTGCACGCGCTCGTCACGAGTCCGACGCGAGCAGCGGCACCTTCTGATAGTAATACCCCTGCGCCCAGTTGACGCTCAATGCGCGTCGCTGGTCGGCGACCGACTGATCGACTTCGGCCACGCCGAAGTGATGCCCCTGTCCCCAGCGGATCCCGACCTGACGCAGCCTCTCGGCCTGTTCGGCGGACTCGACGTATTCCGCGAGCGTGATGATGCCGAGATCGTCGGCCACGGACTGGATCCCGCGCACGATGGAGAGCACCTTGGGTTCCTGCAGGCGGGTGATGAGGCGCCCGTCGATCTTCAGATAGGAGACCGGCAGGTCCGCGAGATACTGAAACGACGAATAGCCGCTGCCGAAGTCATCGAGCGCGAGCTGGAAGCCGTCCTCGAGGAAGGGCGCCAGGCGCTCGCGGGTCAATTCGAGGTTATCGAGGAGCTCGCGTTCCGTGACCTCGATGACAAACGGCAGGGCGTACTCGCGCCCTGCCGAGGAGCGCTGGCGCGCCGACCCCTGGAGTTCCCGCAGGAGGTGCGGGTGCCGCAAGAGGTCCCCGGAGATGTTCACGAACACGGGGATCGTGTTCTTGCGGTCGCGCAAGCGCTGAAAGGCGCTGAGGAGCACGGTCCAATCGATCCGGTAGGTCAGCCGGAACTGGCTTGCCGCCTCGATGAATTCATCGGCGGCGAGCACGCGGCCGTCCACCGTGACGATGCGCGCGAGGGCCTCTTCGGCCGCCAAGCGCCCGCTCGCGAGGTCGATGATCGGTTGATAGGCCGGCGCGACCCGGTCCTCGCGGAGCGCGGCCTCGAGCAGGGCCCCCATCTGAAACACGCGCCGCGACACGGCATGGGCGGCGACGATCCGGTCCCGGCCGGTGCGCTTGGCCTCGTACAGGGCCTCATCGGCGGCGTTCAGGAGTTCCTGGACGCTCGTGCCGTCGTCGGGGGCGCAGGCCGTGCCGAGGCTTGCGGTGACGTTCACGAGTTCGCTCCCGCCCGGGACGATCAGGGATTGGACGGCCTCCGCCAGGGCCCGGGCGTGGGCCGCGGTATCCCGCCGGCCGCAGCCGGGCAGGATGCACAGGAATTCATCGCTCCCCCAGCGCCCGACCGTTCCGTGTCGCCCGATAACGCGCCGGGCCAGCTCGCGAACGCGCCGCAATACGCCGTTCGCGGCGGCGTGGCCGAAGCGGTGGTTGAGGAGGCGAAAGCGATCGATGCTGAAGAGGATGATCGCGAACGGCGCCCCGGTTTTGTCCTGGCGCGCATGCGCCGCATCCAAGGCCTTGCTCAGGCGTCCTCTGCTCATAATCCCCCGCTCCGTGGCTATCACACCCCTGTGATCATGCGTAAGCCTAACGGAAATCCGGGTCCTGCGCCACTGTCCGCTTGCGGCCGCGGCCTAGCGATTGAGGAGGGCGCGCAGGCCCTCGAGGTGGGTCGCCCCGTGTGCCAGGCGCTCCTCGCGCGGCTTGTCCGCGCGCCCGTCCCAGAGGATGTCCTCGCTCGGGATCTCCTGCAGGAAACGGCTGGGCTCGGTCTCCACGGACTCGCCGTGGCGGCGGCGCTTGCCGGCGTAGCTGATGGTCAGCGTCTGGCGGGCGCGCGTCATGCCGACGTAGGCAAGGCGGCGTTCCTCCTCGAGGGCCGGGCCGTCCTGCGAGGCCTGATGCGGCAGGAGACCCTCTTCGGCGCCGACCAGGAAGACGTGGGGGAATTCGAGCCCCTTGGCGGCGTGCAGGGTCATGAGGCGCACGCACTCCCCGTCCGGCTCGCGCCCGGGGTCCCCCATGCCGCTCAGGACGATGTGCGCGACGACGTCGCCGAAGGCGCGCTCGTCCTCGGCCCCCAGGCGGTCGACCCATGCGAGGAAGTCGCCGAGGGCATCGAGGCGCCGGCGGGCTTGCGCGGCATCGTCGGCCTCGGCGCGCACGAAGTCCTCGTAGCCGATGTCCGCCAACAGCGCGCGCGCGACCGCGCCCGCCGGGCCGTGGGCCGCGCGATCGCGCAGGGTCTCGAGGAGGACCGCGAGCCGGCGCAAGGCCGCCGCCTGCGGCCCGGGCACGTGCTGCGCGAGGGCCAGCTCCTGGCAGCAGATGAGGAGGGGCTGATTGCGGCGCTCGGCATAGGCGCGTAAGCGCGCGACCGTGGCCGGACCGATGTCCCGGCGCGGGACGTTGCAGATGCGTAAAAACGCGGCATCATCCGCGGGGTTGTGCAAGAGCCTCAGGTAGGCGATCAGATCGCGGATCTCGGCGCGGTCGAAGAAGGAGGTCGTGCCGCTCAGGGCGTAGGGGATGCGGTGTTCGCGCAGGACCTGCTCGAAGGGCCGGGCCTGGTGGTTGCCTCGGTAGAGGATCGCGTAGTCGTCGTAGCGCCCCTGGCGCACGAACTTGTCATGCAGCAGTTGCGCTACGACGCGCGCGGCCTCGTGGGCCTCGTCACGGGCCACGAGGATCCTCAGGGGCTCGCCGAATCCGAGCGCGCTCCAGAGCCTCTTGGGAAAGAGGTGCGGGTTGTGGCCGATGACGGCGTTGGCGGCCTTCAGGATGCGCCCGGTCGAGCGGTAGTTCTGCTCGAGCGGAATCACCTTGAGGTTCGGGTGGTCTTCGGTCAGGCGGCGCAGGTTTTCGGGGCGCGCGCCGCGCCAGGAATAGATCGACTGATCGTCATCGCCCACGGCGGTGAAGGCGGGCCCGGCGAGCGCGCCCGCCAAACGGTATTGCGCGTCGTTCGTGTCCTGATACTCGTCGATCAAAAGATAGCGCCAGCACTCCCGCCAGCGCGCACGCGCTCGCGCGTCACGCGCGAGGAGGTTCGCCGGAAGCGCGATCAGGTCGTCGAGGTCGATCGCGTTGTAGGCCTTGAGGCGCTCCTGGTAGTCGGCGTAAACGGAAGCCTCCGGCGCGGCCTCGCTCAAGGCCTGCTCGGGGCTCACGCACGCGTCCTTCCAGGCGCGGATGCGTTGCGCGACCGTATCGGCGCAGGCGTCCCGGCCCAGGCGCTCACGGCAGATGTCCTTGACCGCGGCCAGGGCGTCCTGCGGGTCCATCAGGGTGAATCCCGGACGCAGGCCGAAGGCCGCGGCGTCGTCGCGGATGATGCGCAGCCCGAGCGCGTGGAAGGTCAGGACCGTGAGCCGGCGCCGATCGGTGCGCGTGAGGAGCGCGCTGGCGCGCTCGCGCATCTCGCGCGCGGCCTTATTGGTGAAGGTGACGGCGACGATCTGTTCGGGTGCCAACCCGACGCGTTGAACGAGGTAGGCGATCTTGTGGGCGATCACCCGGGTCTTGCCGCTGCCGGCGCCGGCGATCACCAACAAGGGCGTGTCGACGGTCTGGACGGCTGCGCGCTGCGGCTCATTGAGGCCCTCGAGTATGCCCATGGCGGGGCAGTCTACTGGCGAAGCCGAAGGGCGACAATCTTGACAACGACGCGCAAGGCGCCGTTACAAGGAGATGGTCTCCATATGCGGTACGTAGTCTTCGGGGACCGGGAAGTTGCTGAGATCCTTGGCGATCGCCGCGCGCAGGAAGGCGTCGACCCACCAGAAGATGTCGTAGTCGCGCACGAAGCGCTTCAGTTTGTGCATGCGCGCGCGGCGCTCGCCGGCGCTCATATGGATGGCCCGTTGGATGGCCTCGGCCACTTCCTCGACGTTGTACGGGTTCACGAGCAACGCGGCCTTTTGTAACTGGGCCGCGGCGCCGGCGAACTCCGACAGGATCAGCACCCCTTCGCCTTCGGGGTTGGCGGCACAGAATTCCTTGGCGACGAGATTCATACCGTCTTTGAGCGGAGTCACGAGCGCGATGTGACAGGCCCGGTAATAGGCCAGGAGCTCGGTGCGGCTCAGGCTGCGGAAGATGTAATGGATCGGGACCCAGCCCGACTGCGTGAATTGTCCGTTGATCTCGCCGACGAGTTGTTCCATCTCGACCTTGAGGCTGTGGTATTTGGGGATGTCCTCGCGGCTTGGCACCACCACCTGAACGAGCGTCGTGCGGTGGTGGAGTTCGGGGAAGCGCTGGAGGGCGTTGCGGAAGGCCTCGAAGCGATGGGTGATGCCCTTGGTGTAATCGAGGCGATCCACGCCCAGGATCATTTGCCGTCCCGGCAGGTCCCGGTGGATGTGGCGCGCAAGCCGCGCCACGGCCTCGTTCTGGCTGTCGCGCGCGAACTCCTTGAAGTCGATGCCGATCGGAAACGTGCCCACCCGTACCTCGCGCCGGCCGACGCGCAAGGTCACGACCTGCCCCTTGCCGCTGATCGTAAGGTCCGGGGCGATGAGGCGCACGCATTGGAGAAAGTTGCGGCGATCGCGCAGGGTCTGGAAGCCGATGAGGTCGTACTCGAGCAGCGCCCGCAAGAGTGGGAAGCGCCAGGGCAGCTTCATGTAGATGTCCGGGGGCGGGAACGGGATGTGCAAAAAGAAGCCGACCTGCGCCCCCATCCCCAGCGCCTTGAGCTCGCGGCCCACCGCCATCAGATGGTAGTCGTGGACCCATATGAAATCATCGGGCCCGACGCTGCGTATGATCACGTCGGCGAACTTGCGGTTCACACGCGTATAGGCGTCCCAGTAGCGCGGCGCAAAGTTGCAGTGCGATTGCAGGTCGTGGAACAGAGGCCAGATGACCTCGTTCGCGAAGCCGTGGTAGAAGTCGTTTTTGTCGCGCATGTCGAGCGCGACGGATTTCAATGTGTATCCGGAATGGCGCGTCGCCTCTTCGAGGACCTCTTGCATGGCGGAGGTCTCGGCCTCGACGCTGCCGGGCCACCCGATCCAGATGCCGCCGCGATTGCGCAGGACCGGCGCAAGCGCGCTCACAAGGCCGCCTGAGCCCGGGCTGAACGACCAGCTCCCGTCGATTTTCCTCAAAACCACCGGAAGCCGGTTGGAAACCACGACGAGGCGGTCGCCCGCAGTGCTCAAGTCATTCATGGCGCCTCCATGGCGCGGCGTATGGCCCTGTCTCGGAGCTGTGTCCCAACCCGGAAGAGCGTCGCGCCGGGCGGACACCGTGGCAGTCAGCATAACCCTCTTTCGCGGTCTAGGCCACCCTGGGAACGTCTCGCGATCGGTGTTGCCATGCGGCACGGCCCGGTTGTGTTGGGAGGACCGAAATGCAAGCCGGGCGTGGGCGAGCGGCGCCTAGCGCGCGATCTCCCGGGCCAGGGCCGCCGGCGCCTCGCCCGCGTCGATGCGCGCCCAGAGCCCGAGAAAGGCGCGCAGCTCGTCCGGGGGACGCAGCCACAAGCGCGCGCCTGTGGCCCGGAAATCCGGACGCACGAGGATGCCGAGGTCGTCCCGGGGCAAGGCCGCGAAGGCGTCCTCGTCGGTGTGGTCATCGCCGAGGTAGGCGGCGACCGCCCCGGGGTGGCGCGCGAGCAGCGAGCGCAGCGCGACGCCTTTGTCGTGGCCGCGCGCGCGGAATTCGATGCCCCCGTCGAAGGGCAGCACCGCGATCGCCGCGGGCAGATCGGCGCTCAAGGAGGCCGCGAGCGACTCGAGGGATGCGCGCGTGCGCGGATCGGCGTCCCGCCAGTGGATCGCCACCGTCGCGTGTTTGCGCTCGAGCCAGCGGCTGTCCCCCGCCTCCTGGATGCGCGCGCCGAGGCGCTCGAGCGCCGAGCGCACCGGCGCCTCGAGGGGCGTTTGCACGAGCGCCCCGTCGGGGCCGAGGTACTCGTGGCCGTGGCTGCCGTAAATCTCGATCCCGGTCAGAGGCAGGCGGCGTGCGAGATCGGGCGCCGGGCGACCGGTGATGAAGGCGATGTGCGTGCCCTGCTCGCGAATGCGGGCGAGCAGGGGGGCGATGCCCGGGTAGAGGTCCGCGTCCTCGCGGCGCGCGACGAAGGGCGCCAGCGTGCCGTCGTAATCGAGCGCCAGCACCCGCTCGCGCGCGCCGCGAAGGCGCGCGAGAAACGTCTCGAGGACGGCTCGGTGCTCGGTGTTCATGCGGGATGCGCGGCGCGCGCGCCGGGGGGTGTCCGTCCAATGGTCGTTCGGCGGCGATGCATGGCGGTATTATAAGCGCGGCTTGCGCCCGCGGCCATCCAACCGCCTGGTCCGGTGTTTACAGTCCCGGTCCCGGCACCCCATACTG
>DAHWKH010000178.1 GCA_027343725.1 Acidiferrobacteraceae bacterium | reverse complement strand
CGCGCGAAGACGTCAAGCGCATCGCCGGGATCCAGCTCAGTTACCTGAGCGAGCGCCTGCGGGCGCGCGACCTCGGGCTGTCGTTGAGTGACGCGGCGATCGAGCGCTTGGCGCAGGCGGGGTTCGATCCGGTGTACGGGGCGCGGCCGCTGAAGCGCGCGATCCAGCAATACCTCGAAAACGCGCTCGCGCAGGAGATCTTGAAGGGCCGTTTCGCCCCCGGGGACGTGATCGAGGTGGGTGTGCGCGACGATGCATTCACCTTCGACGCGCGGCCCGCCGGCAAAGGGGCGCGCAACGCGCGCCGCGCCTAGTCCGGCGGTACGGGGCGCGGCCGGCGGTCGGCGCCGATCGCCACGTAGGTGAGGGTCGCCTGCGTCACGCGCACGCACGCGCTTTCGTGGTCGTCCCGAAACCGTTCGGCATAGACCGCGACCTCCACCGTGAGGGATGTGCGTCCGACGCGTGTCACCTCGGCATACAGGCTCACGAGGTCGCCCACGAAAACCGGCTGATGGAACTGAACCGCGTTGACGGCGACCGTGATCACGCGCCCGCGGGCCCGGCGGTGGGCGGCGACGCTGCCGGCGATGTCGATCTGGGACAGGATCCAGCCCCCGAAGATGTCGCCGGCCACATTGGTGTCGGCGGGCATCGGCGCGACGCGCAGGGTGGGGGATTGTGAGGGCAGGGGCTCGCGATCCATGGTCTCTCCTGGTCAGGCAACGATATTAACAGTAAGCTTAAGGCCCTGTCATGAGGTCAGCCGAACGGGAGCGGCATGTATACACCAGGTAACGCCGACGAATTTCTGGATCTCCTCGACCAGGCCATCTTCGAGACGCGCGATATGTTGAGCGTGATCGAAAGCGAGGGCGAGGAGTGCGAATTGGGGGAATACAGGGGTCTCTTCGAGACCCTCGAGAGGATGCTCGTGACCCTGCACGGAGACATTCTGGAAGGACGCCATCGCTTCGACGGCGAGCCCTTGGCGTACGCGGATCTGCTCGCGAAGTTCCGCGCGCGCATCCCGTTCGCCGACGTGCTCGAGACCCTGAACCAGGTTCAGCGGAACGGGTGGTAGCGTGAGCGGGAATACCTACGGCCGGCTCTTTTGCGTGACAAGCTTCGGGGAAAGCCACGGACCCGCGATCGGCTGCGTGGTCGATGGGTGCCCGCCGGGTCTTGCCTTGAGCGAGGCCGACATCCAGCCCGACCTCGACCGCCGCCGCCCGGGACGCTCGCGGCACACGACGCAGCGCCGCGAGGCGGATCGGGTGCGGATCGTGTCGGGGGTGTTCGAGGGCGTCACCACCGGTGCGCCGATCGCGCTTTTGATCGAGAACACCGACGCGCGCTCCCAGGATTACAGCCCAATCGCCGACCGCTTTCGGCCGGGACACGCCGATTACACCTACCAGCAGAAGTACGGGATCCGCGACTACCGGGGCGGTGGGCGTTCGTCGGCGCGCGAGACCGCGGCCCGGGTCGCGGCCGGCGCGATCGCGCGTCGCTATCTCGCCAGCCGTCTCGGGGTGGTCGTGCGCGGCTATGTTGCGCAGCTTGGGCCCTACACGGTGGGCACGGTCGACTGGGAGGCGGTCTCCGGGAACCCGTTTTTCTGGCCGGACCGCGGCCTTTTGCCCGAGCTCGAGGCGTATATGGACGATCTGCGGCGCGCGGGCGACTCCATCGGGGCGCTGGTCGCGGTGGTCGCGGAGAATGTCCCCCCGGGGCTCGGGGAGCCGGTGTTCGACCGCCTCGATGCCGACATCGCCCATGCCATGATGAGCATCAACGCGGTCAAGGGTGTCGAGATCGGAGACGGGTTTGGAAGCGTGACGGCGCGCGGCTCCGAGCACCGCGACGAGATCACGCCCGAGGGCTTTCTGTCCAACCACGCCGGCGGCATCCTCGGGGGGATTTCCTCGGGGCAGGATATCGTCGTGCGGCTCGCCTTGAAGCCGACCGCGAGCATCCGCCTGCCGGGCCGCACGATCGATCGCGAGGGGCATGCCGTGGAGGTGGTGACCACCGGGCGCCACGACCCGTGCGTCGGTTTGCGCGCGACCCCCATTGCCGAGGCGATGCTATGTCTCGTGTTGATGGATCACCTCCTGCGCCAGCGCGCGCAAAACGGCGATGTCACGAGCGCGACGCCGCGGGTGCCCGCGCGCCCCCCGGAGACGACATAGAGGCGCGACAGTCGCCCGCATCCCCTGTACCATGACGCCCGGCGCAGCCCGCGCCGCAAGACCCCCGTGAGGTCGTATGCCCGTTGCCCGGCAGCAGCAGCCCGGGGCGCCGTGGTGGGCGCGGATCGACTGGCCCCGCTCCAGCTATTATTGGTGGTATTTCAGTGTCCTCGGGGCCCTGGTGCCGTATTGGCCCTTGTACCTGGAGGCCCGCGGGTTCGGCCCGCGCGCGCTCGGGGAACTCATGGGGGTGCTCGCCGTGACGCGCGTGATCGCGCCGCAGGCGGGGGGGTTTCTGAGCGATCATTGGGGGCACAGGACCGCGATCGTGCGGGTCGCGGCGGGCTTGGCGCTCCTCGTGTTTCTGGCCATGACCGCGGCCCGGGGCTTTCTCGCCGTGGCGCTCGTGATGGCCGGGTTCAGCTTTTTCTGGTACGCGACCCTCCCACCGCTCGAGGCGAGCACGCTCGCCCGGCACGGCGATCGCTATGGGCGCGTGCGCCTGTGGGGCTCGGTGGGCTTTATCGTCATGGTGCTGGCGCTCGGCCCGCTCTGGGACCGCTTCGGCTCGGCGGTCCTGGTGCCGGTCATCGCCCTCGCCTTGCTCGCCTTGTGGTTCAGCACCCTGGCGCTGCCGCCGCTCGCCGCGCGCCCCGAGCCGCGCGCGCCGTTCCGCGTCCGGCCGGGGCTCTGGCCCTTTCTGGCGGCCTGCTTTTTGATGCAGGTGAGCTTCGGCCCCTACTACACCTTCTACTCGGTCTATCTCAGTCATTACGGCTATGACAAGACCGCGATCGGGGCCCTCTGGGCGCTCGGGGTGGTGTGCGAGATCCTCGTCTTCTGGCAGGCCCCGCGGCTCTTTGCGCGCTTCCGGGATCACGCGCTCTTCGCCTGGACCTTCGCGCTCGCCATCCTGCGCTGGATCCTGATCGCCCAGGCCCCCCGCTCAGGCCTCGTGCTGTTGCTCGCGCAGATCCTGCACGCCTTCACCTTCGGTCTGTATCACGCGGTGGCGATCCGTCTCGCGGGCGGTTTCACCGGCGCCGGGATGCGTGCGCGCGCCCAGGCCCTCTACGGGAGCGCGGCCGGGGCCGGGGCGGCGCTCGGGGCGGTGGCGAGCGGCCAGCTGTGGCCGCTCGTGGGCGGCCAGGCGACCTTCCTGTGGGCCGCGGCCGTGGCCGCGCTCGCGCTCGCCGTCGTCATCCTGTGGGTGCCGCGGCAGGTCGCGGCATCCGGCTAACGGCGCCCTCGGCGGCGCACGGGAAAGGCGATGACGCGCGCGGGGTGCGGCGGCGACTTCCGCGGGCGGGCCTTGGGGGGTTCACCGAAGACCGCCAGCATGTGCGCAATGAAGGTTTCGAGGAACCGGTAGGTGTCGATGTCGGTATGGGCGCTCTGCAGGATTTCGGCATGAATCGGGCCGATGGCGCGCAGGCTCGCCTGCACGGTCACCGGGCTCTTCAGATGGTGACAGCGGTTCCCGGCATAGAGGGCGCGCACGAGGGTCAGTGCGAGTTCATGGTGAAGGCCGCAGCCGTCGAAGACCTCGTCGACACCTCGAGGCCGAGCCCGTAACGGCAGATGGAGGGGGCCCAGGCGCTCGGCGAGCGCTTCGAGAAGATCCAGAAACGTCATACCGGAAGCGACCTCTCAGGGCTTTGGGAGCGCGCCATTGTCCGCCAGCGGATCGCGTCTTGTCGAGCGCCGCAGGCGTCCGCGCGCATCGCGCCATTGTTGGCATTCGCTTACGCCTTGGGTACCATGGGCGCATTTTTCGGGGATCTGACGTTGGGCAAGACGCTTTATGACAAACTCTGGGACGCTCACGTGGTGCGTGAGTTGCCGGACGGCACCTGCCTTTTGTATATCGATCGTCAGCTCATCCACGAGGTGACAAGCCCCCAGGCCTTCGCGGGCCTGCGGGCCGCGAAGCGCCCCTTGTGGCGACAGGACGCCAATCTGGCGGTGGCCGACCACAACGTGCCGACCAAGGACCGCGCGCAGGGTATCGCGGACCCGACCTCGCGCCTGCAGGTCGAGACCCTGGATGACAATTGCCGGGATTTCGGGGTGCGCCTTTTTTCCATGGCCGACAAGCGCCAGGGGATCGTGCACGTGGTGGGCCCGGAGCAAGGCGCGACGCTGCCCGGTATGACGATCGTGTGCGGCGACTCCCATACCTCGACGCATGGCGCGTTCGGGGCGCTCGCGCACGGCATCGGGACCTCCGAGGTCGAGCAGGTCCTGGCGACACAGTGCCTGCTCCAGAAGAAGGCGCGCACCATGCGCGTGCGCCTCGAGGGCACGCCGGCCGCGGGTGTCGGCGCCAAGGACCTGGCGCTTGCCGTCATCGGGCACATCGGGACCGCGGGCGGCACGGGCCATACCATCGAGTTTGCCGGCAGCGCGGTCGCGGCCCTTTCGATGGAAGGCCGCATGACCCTGTGCAATATGGCGATCGAGGCCGGCGCGCGCGCGGGACTCGTGGCCGTGGATGACACCACGATCGCCTACCTCGCGGGGCGGCCCTTCGCGCCTCGGGGGGCCTTGTGGGACCAGGCGGTGAGCGCCTGGCGCGATTTGCGAAGCGACGCGGATGCGCGCTTTGACAAGGAGGTGGCGATCGACGTCACGACGCTCGCGCCCCAGGTGACCTATGGGACCTCCCCGGAGATGGTCGCCGCCGTCACCGCGCGCGTGCCGGACCCCGGGACGCTCGCGGATGCGGTGGCCGCGGAGAGCCTGCGGGCGGCATTGCGCTACATGGACCTCGCCCCGGGGACCGCGATGACCGACATCCCGGTGGATGTGATCTTCATCGGTTCCTGCACGAATGCGCGCATCGAGGACCTGCGCGCGGCCGCGCGCATCGTGCAGGGTCGCAGAGTCGCTGCGAACGTGCGGCGGGCCCTGGTGGTGCCGGGTTCGGGGCTTGTCAAAGAGGCGGCCGAGGCGGAAGGGCTCGATCGGGTGTTCACGGAGGCGGGGTTCGAGTGGCGGGACGCGGGCTGCTCCATGTGTCTTGCGATGAATGCCGACCGCCTCGAGCCCGGGGAGCGCTGCGCATCGACCTCGAATCGCAACTTCGAGGGCCGCCAGGGAGCGGGCGGGCGCACGCACCTCGTGAGCCCGGCCATGGCCGCGGCGGCCGCGGTCGCCGGGCATTTCGTTGACGTGCGCACGTGGATGTGAGGGAGGCCTGGATTGGAACGTTTTGAACGCGTAGAGGGTCTCGTCGCGCCCCTTGACCGGGTGAATGTCGATACCGATGCCATCATTCCGAAGCAGTTTCTGAAGGCCGTCGGGCGCAGCGGATTCGGCGAGAACCTCTTTTATCACTGGCGTTACCGGGAGGGTGCCGCGGGACACGTCGTGCCCAATCCCGATTTCGTGTTGAACGAGGCGCGCTATCAGGGTGCCTCCATTCTGCTCGCGCGCGCCAATTTCGGCTGCGGCTCCTCGCGCGAGCATGCGCCTTGGGCGCTGTCGCAGTACGGCTTTCGGGTGATCATCGCCCCGAGCTTCGCGGACATCTTTTATCACAACAGCCTGAAGAACGGCTTGTTGCCGGTGGTGTTGCCGGAGGCCGACGTCGATGCGCTCTTTCGCGCGGTCGAGGCGACCGCGGGCTACACGCTCACGGTCGATCTGCCCGCGCAATGCGTCCGGGAGGGGGAGCGCGAGGTCGGGCGCTTCGCGATCGATCCCTTCCGCAAGGACTGCCTGTTGAACGGGCTCGACGACATCGGCTGGACGCTTCAGCACGCGGCCGAGATTCGCGATTACGAGACGCGCAGGCGCGCCGAGGCGCCGTGGCTGTTCGGCCGCGAAGACGGGGTCCCTCATGAATAAGATCGCGGTTCTACCGGGCGACGGGATCGGGCCCGAGGTCGTGGCCGAGGCCGTGCGCGTGCTCGAGTGCCTGCGGGACGAGCATGCGCTCGCGATCGAATTGGAATACGGCCTGATCGGGGGGGCGGCCTACGAGGCCCACGGGCAGCCGTTGCCGGAGGAGACGCTCGCGCTCGCGCGCGCGGCCGATGCCGTCCTGCTCGGGGCGGTCGGGGGGCCGCGCTGGGAGGCCTTGCCCATGGCCTTGCGCCCGGAGAAGGCGCTCCTCGCTTTGCGCTCGGCGCTCGGGCTCTTCGCGAACCTGCGACCGGCGATCCTCTTTCCGCAATTGGCGAGCGCGTCGACCCTGCGCCCGGAGGTCGTCGAGGGCCTCGACATCCTGATCGTGCGCGAACTCGTCGGCGGCATCTACTTCGGTGAACCGCGCGGCGTCCGGACGCTCGATACCGGCGAGCGCCAGGGCTTCAACACCCTGGTCTACACCGAGTCGGAAATCGAACGGGTCGTGCGCCGCGCCTTCGAGATCGCGCGCGTGCGCCGGCATCGCGTGTGTTCGGTGGACAAGGCCAACGTGCTCGAATGCACCGAGTTGTGGCGCGAGACGGTCATGCGGGTCGCCTGCGAGTACCCGGATGTGGCGGTCGCGCACATGTACGTGGATAACGCCGCGATGCAGCTCGTGCGCGCCCCCAAACAGTTCGACGTCATCGTGACGACAAACCTGTTTGGGGATATCCTGTCCGACGAGGCCGCGATGCTGACAGGCTCCATCGGGATGCTGCCGTCGGCGTCGCTGAACGAGACCGACCGCGGGCTCTATGAACCGATCCACGGCTCGGCGCCCGATATCGCGGGCCAGAATCTCGCCAATCCGTTGGCGACGATCCTCTCGGTGGCCATGATGTTGCGCTACAGCCTGCGCCAGCCCGACTTGGCGGTGCGCGTGGAAGCGGCCGTGTCCCAGGCGCTCGATGCCGGTTTGCGCACGGCCGATCTCCGGGACGGGATCCACGAGACCGTCTCGACGCGCACCATGGGCGAGGCCGTGGTCGCGGCGTTGCGCGCGTAAAGTTCGCCCCGCGTTCCTGTTCGCTAGGGCCCGAAGGGCCGGAGTCGCTATGTCCAAGAGGTGGAATGTCGCAGTGGTCGGTGCCACAGGCGCCGTGGGCGAGGTGATGCTCGCGATCCTGGCGGAGCGGCGGTTTCCCGTGAACGAGGTCTACGCCCTGGCATCGCGCCGGTCGGCGGGCAGCCCGGTGCAGTTCGGGGAGCGCACGCTCCGGGTCGAGGACCTGGCGACCTTCGATTTTCGGAAAGCCCAGATCGGGCTCTTTTCGGCGGGCGGCGAGATCTCGGCCGAGTACGCGCCGAAGGCCGCGGAGGCGGGCTGTGTCGTGATCGATAACACCGCGCACTTCCGCTACGACGACGACATCCCGCTGGTGGTCCCGGAGGTCAACCCCGGGGACATCGCGCGCTACCAGGCGCGCGGCATCATCGCCAACCCCAATTGCTCGACGATCCAGATGGTGGTCGCCCTCAAGCCCTTGCACGACGCCGTGGGGATCGACCGGATCAACGTCTGCACCTATCAGTCGGTGTCCGGAACCGGCAAGGAGGCGATCGACGAGTTGCGCGAACAGACGCAGGCGGCACTCGCCGGCACCGCGCTCCCCGGCCGCGTCTACCCAAAACCCATCGCTTTCAACGTCCTGCCGCACATTGATGTCTTTTTGGAGAATGGCTATACCAAGGAAGAGATGAAGATGGTCTGGGAGACCCACAAGATCCTGGGCGACTCCGCGATCCGGGTGAACCCGACGACGGCCCGTGTCCCGGTGGTGTACGGCCACTCCGAGGCGGTGCATATCGAGACGCGCCGAAAGATTCGCGCTGACGAGGCGCGCGCGCTTTTGGCGCAAGCGCCGGGCGTCGTGGTACTCGATGAGCGCCGAGCCGGCGGCTACCCGACCGCGATCACCGAAGCGGCCGGGCAGGACGCGGTGTTCGTCGGCCGGATCCGCGAGGACCTTTCGCACCCGCGCGGACTCGATTTGTGGGTGGTGTCGGACAATCTGCGCAAGGGGGCGGCACTCAACAGCATTCAGATCGCCGAACGTTTGGTAGAGAATTATTTATAGTCTATAGTCAATGAGGACTTCGAGGCCTTTCTGAGAAGGCCCGGGTAACCAGCGAGAATCTCGGGGACGATCCGGATCCCCAGGGAGAGGATGGGATGGTGAGAAAGGGATGGGTCGGCGTCGTTCCGGTCGTTTGGGCGGCCGCGGTCCTCTACGCCCCGGCGGCGCACGCGATCGGCCTTGGCCGACTCTCCGTGAGCTCCAATCTGGGCGAACCGCTGCGCGCGGAGATCCCGGTCTTGGCGTTGCGCCCAGGCGAGCGCGGCTCGGTGCACGCGCGGCTCGCCTCGAGCGGCGCCTTCGCCGAGGCCGGGATCCGGAAATCCCGCGCCTTGCGCTCGGTCATCTGCCATATCGGGCGCGCAAAGAACGGCCAGTACGTCGTCTTCCTGCACAGCACGCACCCGATCATGGCGCCGTTTCTGCATTTTCTCTTGCGCCTCAAATGGTCCGGTGGCACGTTGCTGCACGAATACACGGCGCTTTTGAACCCGGCCAACGGCGTGATCGCGATCGGGGCGGGGCAGGCGGCTCCGAAGGCGCTTCCGGCCGTCGGGCGCATCGCCGCCCAACACACCCAGCCCGCGCCGCGTCGGCCGCAGCCGGCGACCATGCGCGTGCGGCCCGGGGAGACCCTGTGGGCGGTCGCGGAACGCGCAGCACCCGACCATCGCGCCATGGCCCAGACGCTCGAGGCCTTCTTCCGCGCCAACCCGCGCGCCTTTTATCGCCACAATGTGAATGATCTACGTGCCGGTGCGCGTTTACAGGCACCGGGGCGGCGCGCGATCCTGGCGATCCCCCGCCGGCAGGCGGGCGCGTGGCTCGGCGCCCAGGCGACGACCTGGACGCATTATCAGGAGGCGCTCGCCGGACGGCCGGTCACGAGCACGGGACACAGTCACGGGCTCGGGGGCATGCTGCACGCCGTGCGCGTGGTGCCGACGCGGCGCGCGGCGTTGCGTATCGAGCCCGCGGCCCTTCCCGGACGCGCGCGCGCCGAGGGGAGCGGGCATGGGACGCAGATGCCGGGGCCGTTGGGGGCGCGCGTGGCGCACCTGCAACAACAGCTGCAAAAGACGCAGCGCTTGATGACGGTGGAGGATCGCGAGCTCGCCTTGCTGGAACGCGAGGTGCGCGCACGGGCTCAAGCCCATCCGGCGGCCACAGGCGCGATCCGCACGCTGGCGAAACCGGTGGTCCAGGGCAAGGCCGTTCCCAAGGCCCGGGTGCCGGCAGTCAAAGGGACCGCCCAGGCGGGGACCCACGTGATCACGCGCCCGCTGGTCGCCGCGCATCCCGCCATCGCCAAACCGATCGCCGCGCCCAAGCCCCATCCGCTTGCGCCCGTGACCGCCCCGAGCGCCCAGCCGTCCTTCTTTCAAACCCTCTTGTCGACGGAGCGGCTGCCGATCCTCGGCGCCCTGCTCGCGGTCCTGGCCGGGGGCTTCCTTATCATCCGCAGGCGCCGCCAGAGCATGGCGGAGTTCGAGGAAAGCATCCTCTCCGGGGGCGGTTTGAACTCGGAGGGTCAGATGGCCGATACGGCGGGTCTCCCGAAGACGCCGGAGGCCTCGTTCCTGAGCGAGTTCAGTCAGGCCGCCGGCGGGCTCGGGGCGATGCACACCGATGAGGTCGATCCCTTGGCCGAGGCCGATGTGTACCTCGCTTACGGGCGCGACGAACAGGCCGAGGAAATCCTGAAGGAGGCGGCCGCCAAGGATACGGGTCGCCTGGAACTGAAGCTCAAGCTCTTGGAGATCTATTTCCAGCGCCACGACGTCAAGACCTTCGAAATCGTGGCGGAGGAGATCTACGCAGGCTCCGACGGTCGGGGTCCGCTATGGCACAAGGTCGAGGAGATGGGCCGCAAGCTCGACCCCGAAAATCCCTTGTTCCGAAAGAGCCGTGAGAAGCCCGCAGGCATGGACCGGGAAGAGGAGCGCGGGGCGGCGGACGACAAGCCGTCCGCCGCCCTGGCCGATCGCATCGATTTCGCAGGCATGGCACGCGAGCTCGAGGCGGTCTCCTTGCCGGGGAACGCCGCCGGCGGCGATGAGGGCCTCTTGTGGACGAGCGGACCCGCTGGGGACGCGCGCCCGGGCGAAGGCGACCAGGCGGCCCACGACGCGGGCGCGATCGATTTTCCCACGCACGGGGAGATCGGCGCCGAACCCGCGGGCGAGACCGGGACAGACGCGGGCGGCGATGCCGGCCTGGATTTCTCCCTCGACTTTCCGTCCGCCTCCGAGCCGGCGACGCCGAACGACTCCGGACAGGCCCAGGAACCCCCCGGGGACCATGGCCTCGATTTCGCGTGGGATGCGGGAACGACCGCGCAAGCCCCGGAGGCGGACGCGGAGTCGTCGCAGGTCTCCTTCGAGGACGCCGGAAAGACGAAGGACTCCGCGGACTTCGAGGGTCTGAGCTTCGAAGCGCCGGCGGAACCCGAGTCGGACGAGGACACGCGCGCGTGTGACTCGGAGGAATTCGCGTTGCGATTCGACGACGCGGATATGGCGGATTTGAGCACCCTGGATTTGCAGCTCGGGGCCAAGGCAACACCCACCCCCGAGGCCGCGAACGGGAGCAATGCGCTGACCGAGGCCGAAACGGACGGGGATGCCGTCGAGACCAAACTCGACTTGGCGCGCGCATACCTCGAGATGGGGGATAGCGAAGGGGCGCGCAGCATCCTGGACGAGGTCCGGAGCGAGGGCAATGCCCAACAACGGCAAGTCGCCGAATCCCTGGTCGCAAACCTCGCCTAGGGTCTGCGCCGCTCGAGGGTCAGAAACACGAACGGATAGGCGTGGCGGGGGTCGCGCGCATGGGACTCGCGCGTGACCTCACGCCACTCCCCGGGCTCGTACGGCGGAAAATAGGCATCCCCATTCACCGCCGTGTCCACTTGCGTGAGGTAGAGGCGCTGGGCGTGCGTCAGGGTCTGCGCGTAGAGACTCGCGCCGCCGGCGATGAAGACCTCGTGCGAGCGCGCACGCGCCAAGGCGTCTTCGATCGAGACGGCGTAATCGACATCCATGGCGCGTTCTGGCGCGAACGTCCCCCGGGACACGACAACGACGTGACGGCCTGTCAGGGGCGCCGGGAGCGAGGCGAAGGTGCGCCGGCCCATGATCACCGTATGGCCGAGCGTGAGGCGGCGAAAATGCCGCAGATCGTCCGGCAACCGCCATGGGAGGTCATTGTCGCGGCCGATGACGCCGTTTGCGGCCACGGCCGCGATCAACGCAATCATCATACCGCCACCGGGGCCTTGATCGCGGGGTAGGGGTCGTAATCGTGGATGGTGATGTCTTCGAAGCGAAACGCGAAGAGGTCCCTCACGTTTGGGTTCAGCGCCACCGTCGGCAAGCGACGGGGCTCGCGCGCGAGGAGTTCCCGGGCCTGATCGAGGTGGTTGCGGTAGAGGTGGGCATCGCCCAGGGTATGCACGAAATCGCCCACCGCAAGACCCGTGACGTGCGCCACCATATGGGTCAAAAGGGCATACGAGGCGATATTGAACGGGACCCCGAGGAAGATGTCGGCGCTGCGCTGATACAACTGGCAGGAGAGTGCTCCATCGGCCACGTAGAATTGGAACAGGGCATGGCAAGGGGCGAGCCGCATCGCCGGCAGGTCGGCCACGTTCCAGGCCGAAACCACCAGCCGGCGCGAATCGGGATCGCGGCGTAACGTCTCCACGACGCCCGCGATCTGGTCGACCGTAGCCCCGTTGCGCGCCGGCCAGGAGCGCCACTGGGCCCCATAGATGGGGCCGAGATCGCCGTTGCCGTCGGCCCATTCATCCCAGATATGGACCCCGTTCTCCTGGAGATAGCGGACGTTCGTGTCACCCTTGAGAAACCACAAGAGCTCGTGGATGATCGAGCGGGTATGGAGCCGCTTGGTGGTGAGGAGCGGAAATCCGGCCGCCAGCGCAAAGCGCATTTGATAGCCGAAAACGCTGAGCGTACCCGTACCCGTGCGATCGCCTTTGGCGACGCCGTGGTCGAGGACATGGCGCATGAGCTGGTGGTAGGCTTGCACCGGGCGAGTATAACAGGGGCAGGCGCGCATGATCTATGTGGGGGCGAGCGGGCAACACGGGCGCGGCGTGTTCGCGGCCCGCCCGATTGCGGCAAACACCGTGATCCTGGTATTCGAGGGGCCGTTGTTGACGCGCGGGGAGATCGATCCCGAGGATTACCACCTCCAGATCGGCGCCGATCTGTACCTCGGTCCCTCGGGCCAGGCCGATGATTATGTGAACCATTCCTGTGACCCGAACGCCGGTTTCGGCGACGGGCTGCGATTGCGCGCCCTGCGCCCGATCGCCGCCGGCGAGGAGATCACCTGGGATTACAGCTGCGCGATCGACGAGGCGGATTTCGCGGGATTCCCGTGCGGCTGCAAGGCCGCGAACTGCCGCGGGCTCGTACGCTCGTTCCGCCACCTCTCGGCCGCGGATCGCGAACGCCTGCGGCCCTGGACGCTCCCCTATCTTCGCGAGCGCTATCGTTAGGCCTCGACGTCGCTCAGATCGGCGAGCCGGCGGTTGGTTCCGAGGACCGACACGGCGATGGCCTTGCCTTTTTCGACCGACGGCTGATCGAGGGGGTTGATGCCGTAGAGGAGCCCCGTATAGACCGTGGTGCGCTCGTAGAGGTCGATGAGCGCACCCAGGACCGCGGCGTCGACGGCCGGGATCTCGATAGTCATATTGGGGTGACCGGCCTGGGTGATGACCTCGCGCGTCGCGCGAAACTCCGCATCGATCACATCCGCCACGGTCTTATGCGCGAGATGCGGATAGGCCTCCGTCTCCTCAGGGCCCAGCGGGATGGCGAGGTCGTGGTCCCAGTGCACCAATTCGATGAACGTGAACATTTTGTCGGTGCGCGATTCGAGATACATCTGCAGTTGACTGTGCTGGTCGACAGCGCCCATCGCGCGCACCGGGAGCGTGCCCGCGGGTTCGGCGTTTTCGCGCAGTTTGCCCAGGGACTCGGCCCAGAGCTGGCAGTACCAATCGACGAACAATCGCAGGCGATTCACGTAGGGCATCATGATCGCGATCCGCTTACCGTGAGCGGTGTCGAGCAAGTAGGAGAGGGCGGCCATCTCGAGCGCCGGGTTGCTGGCGGCGTCGGCGGTTCGGCAGTGCCGGGCCTGGGCGCGTGCGCCCGCCAGGAGCGCCTCGACGTCCACGCCGATGACGGCGAGCGGCAGGAGGCCGACCGCCGAAAGGACCGAGTAGCGGCCGCCGACCGAGGCCGGAATCGGCAGAGTGGGGAGATTTTCGCGCTGCGCGAGCGATCGGAGCCAGCCTCCGTCGGGATCGGTGATGATCCACTGCCGGGATCGCGCGGCCTCGGCCCCGAGGTGTTGGACGAGCCAGTCGCGCAGCGCGAGGTATTGCACGACGGTCTCGAGGGTGCCTCCGGACTTGCTCACGCAGATGAGCGCGGTGTCGCGCGCGTTGAGCTGCGCGCACAATCGGTGCAGATCGTAGGGATCGGTGTTTTCGACAAAGTGGATACGCGGTTGCGGCGGCAGATCGCCCTTGAGGGCGTGCCAGACGGCCTTGGTTCCGAGGCTCGAGCCGCCGATGCCGATGACGACGACATCGCGGCAGCGCCCCCGGATGGTGTCCGCCATGGCCTGGATCGCGGGGAGGGACGCGGTCATGGTATCCGGGAGGCTCAAGCAGCCGAATCGACCCTCCAGACCGTGGCGGAGGTCATCGGCGACCGTCTGGTGGATAGCGGCAAGCGGTGCGGCGAGACCGGCCATCTCGGCAGCGGAGACGCCTGTCGGACCGGCATCGCGGTACATGCGGGCGGTGCGAAGCGTTAACGTCATGTCCTTCCTATGGTTTTTATGGGTCGATTCGCGGCTCATGCGAATCTATGGGGACGCCGGGCCCGCTTTCAAAGCCTATGCGGGCGCGGAGTTGGCCCGTCCTCAGAAAAAAACTTGCGTTCCCCGGCCTCATCATTGGTTATAATGGGCAGGGAGCAATGGGCTCCCGATAACCACTTTGCGGAGATGACAATGAAGAAATTGCTTCTGGCCTCGGTCGTCGTGTTGAGTCTGGCTGCCTGCCACAAGAGCGCGAGCACGGGAACGACGAGCAGCGCCCCGGCCGCCTCCACCGGCACGACCAGCAGCACAACCCCGAGCAAGACCACAACGCCGAGCAAGGCGACCTCGTCGATGAGCGGCAAATCCTCGACGAAGAGCTCGTCCAAGAAGACCAGCTCCTAAGCTCGGTTGACTCAGGCCGAAGCCCGGGTGTGCAAGCACCCGGGCTTTGGACTTTTAGGGGCGCCGGGCCCCGGCGGCAGCCAGGGTGTTGGCGAGGAGGGTCGCGACGGTCATCGGCCCGACACCGCCCGGAACCGGCGTGATCCACGCTGCGCGCGTGCAGGCGGCGGCGAAATCGACGTCCCCGACCAAACGCCCATCCGGCAGCCGATTCATCCCGATATCGATCACGATCGCGCCGTCTTTGATCCAGTCCCCGGCCACAAGACCCGGTTTGCCCGCAGCCGCGATCACGATATCGGCCCGCTCGATATGCGAGCGCAGGTCGCGCGTGAAGCGATGGCAGGTGGTGACGGTGCATCCGGCCAGCAGGAGTTCGAGTCCCATGGGGCGGCCGACGTGATTGGATGCCCCGACCACGACGGCGTGCAGGCCCCGAAGGGAGACGCCCGTGCGGTGCAGCAGCGTCATGACGCCCGCGGGTGTGCAGGGGCGCAGGGCCGGGCGGCGCACGCCCAGGCGGCCGATGTTGTAGGGATGAAAGCCGTCGACGTCCTTGCCCGGGTCGATATGCTCGATCAAGACCTCCGGCCGCAAAGGCGCGGGCAGCGGGAGCTGCACGAGGATCCCGTCGACGTCGGCGTCCGCGTTCAGGCGGTCAACGAGCGCCAGCAACTCGCCCTCGCTTGTGCTCTCCAGGGTGTGAGACAGCGAACGAATACCGACCCGCTCGCAACCCCGGGTCTTGTTGCGCACATAGATCTCAGAGGCCGGGTCTTTGCCCACGAGAACCACGGCCAGGCAGGGTGCGCGGACACCGGCGCTCAAGCGCTCATCGACCTGGTGTTTCAAGTGGGTCAGGATCTCCGCGGCGATCTGCCGCCCGTCAAGAATGCGCGCGCTCATGGACCTGTTCGCATGGGAAAAGGGGATCATCCCACGCGCGCCGTCCGCGGCCAAGTCTTTGGGGCCGCTCGCGGTCGGGCGGGGGCTCCGGGGAGGGGTGCTGCCGCGAGCGTGTCAACCCAAATCAGAAATGTCCCCTTCTGACCAAAGCAGAAATGTCCCCTGTCCGTGAGGCGATGGTGTTACCGCGTCGCGGTCCGGCGGGCCACGGCCAGACGGGTCTGGGCGTTCCAGGGATGGTCGGGGGCGGGTT
>DAHWKH010000176.1 GCA_027343725.1 Acidiferrobacteraceae bacterium | reverse complement strand
CTGTCATGAGTCAGCATAGAGGGCAGGCCTTACAAGACCCTTACTTGAATATTTTGCGCAAGGAACACGTCCCCGTCTCGATTTTTTTGGTGAACGGGATCAAGTTGCAGGGACAGATCGAATCCTTCGATCAGTTCGTGGTGCTTTTGAAGAACACCGTGAGTCAGATGATTTACAAGCATGCGATATCGACCGTCGTACCGAGCCGTCCGGTGAAGTTCAGCTTCGACATGGACGACGCCGATAAGGGGGTTGGCAACGAGTAGATCCCACAACGCGCGGGAACGGGCCGTTCTCGTGCATTTGCAGCTTGCCCACGTCGCCGAGCAGGAGGACCTGGACGAGTTCACGCTCTTGGCGACGTCGGCCGGGGCCGAGGTGGTGGGTGTCGTGGAGGGTCGCCGCGTGCGCCCGGACAGCGCGACCTATGTCGGCTCCGGCAAGACCGAGGCGCTACGCGAGTTGGTGGCGGCGACCGGGGCGGACGTGGTGCTCGTCAACGCCGCGTTGTCCCCGGCTCAGGAGCGCAATCTCGAAAAGGCGGTGGCGGCGCGCGTCCTCGATCGCACCGGCCTCATCCTCGATATCTTCGCCCAGCGCGCCCATTCCCATGAAGGACAATTGCAGGTGGAGCTTGCGCAGCTCGAGCATCTGGCGACGCGGCTCGTGCGCGGCTGGACGCACCTCGAGCGCCAGAAGGGCGGTATCGGCCTGCGCGGCCCGGGCGAGACCCAGCTGGAAAGCGACCGGCGCCTGATCGGGGAACGCATCCGCGCCCTCCATAGGCGGCTCGATCGAGTGCGCCGCCAGCGCAACGAGCGCCGGCGCTCGCGGGCGCGATCGGTGACCCCGACGGTCGCGCTCGTCGGCTACACGAACGCCGGCAAGTCCTCGCTTTTCAACGCCCTGACCGGGGCTGGGGTGTACGCGGCCGATCGCCTGTTCGCGACCCTCGATCCCACGATGCGCCGCGTGGCCCTTCCGAACCGGTCGGCCATGATCCTCGCCGACACCGTCGGGTTTATCCGCCATCTTCCGCACGGGCTCGTGGCCGCGTTCCGCTCGACACTCGAAGAGGTGCGATTCGCGGATCTGTTGTTGCACGTCGTCGATGCCGGCCACCCGGAGCAGCGCGAATACCAGGAGCACGTGGAGCGCGTGCTGGCGGAAATCGGCGCGGATTCGGTGCCGCGGCTCACGGTGATGAACAAGATCGATGTGACAGGCGAGCGCGCGCGCATCGAGTCGCACGGCGCCGTGACGCGGGTGTTCGTCTCGGCGCGTACCGGCACCGGAATCGATCTCCTGAAGGAGGTCGTGGGCGCGCGCATCCAGCCGGAACGGGCGCGCGCCGTCGTGCGGCTGCCGCTCACGGAAGGCCGCTTGCGCGCGCATCTGTATGGCCTCGGTACGGTCCTGAACGAGACGGTGGACGGCGATGACCTCTTGGTGACGCTCACGCTGTCGCGCGAGCAATCGCGCGCGCTCGCGGTCGAACAGGGGGTGCAAACGACATTTTTGCCGGACGAATCGGGTCCCGAGGCCGCCCTCGGGGGACTCTAACCCTCAGTCGCCGTGACGGGCGTGTTTGTGGACGGCCTGGCGGCTGCCCCAATGGGCGACCGAGGGCACGCGCACGCCCACCCACCAATACTCGCCGATGCTGTCCGTGCCGTGACCCCCGATCAGGTCCTGGCCGGGCCCGAGTTGGATGTGTTCGAGATAGCGCTCGGCGGCGGGTCGCGTGCGGAACACGGCCCAGTTCACGGCGCGATCGAGCGGCACGACGCTTGGCACCGGCTGCTCGCTTTCGAGAATATTGTCGCTCATAAGACCTCCTCGTCCGATATGAGATCGCTTGCGCCGGAGCGAGTTCCTCGGGGGACGCGTCGGGCGATCGTTAACGGTGGTGCGGTGTGTGGTGTAGCACCTGGGATACGGGGAGGGCCATGAGCCAATCCCAGGAGTTTGCGAGATACAGGGTGCCGCCCACGATGACCGGGTCGACGATACCGAAACGGCCGCCGAGATAGCGCTCTCCGATGACCCGCCCGGTGTGCGGGTCGAGGGCGAAGACGCGCGCGCCGGCGGCGATGAACAGCCTGCCGTGCGCATACGTGGCGGGGCCGCGCCCCGCGCCCGCCGGCCCGGCCTTCGGGATATGCCACGTCCACAGGAGGCGCCCGGTGTGCAGGCTGTAGGCCTGGTAGACGTTGTTGACCGGGCTTCCGACATACACCACGTCCTTGTGGATCATGGGCACGCCGCCCTTGAAGGCCGGGGGCTTGGGGCCGCGGCCCATCGTGTGGCTCCAGAGAACGCGGCCGTCCGCGGCGTTGTAGGCGCGGATGATCGTGGTCATGGTCGTGTGTCCGCCGTGCGAGCGGATCGTGCCCACCGCGTCCATGACCACGACCCCGTGCGCGACCGCCGGCGGGACGTCGCCGAATCCCGGCTTCGTCGTGTGCGGGATGGTGGCACGCCAGATCACATGCCCGGTGGTCGCCGACAGGCAATAGACATAGGGGACAAGCGCCATCGCGACGTACACATGCCCGTGATAGACGGCCGGGTCCGACATATTGGCGACACCCCCCGTGCGTTGGATCCAGAGTTTACGGCCGCTCGTTGCGTTGATGGCATAGATATCGCCCGATCCGGTGGTGAAGAAGAGCCGTCCCTTGGCGATCGCCGGCGTCGGCATCGTGGCCCCCATCGTTCCGAAATGCCAGAGCAATCGCCCGTTGGTCTTGTCGAGCGCGTAGATGCCGTTGAAACTGATGCCCGCCCCGCGCGCCGCGGTCTTGTGCGCGTAGCGTTGCACGTTCGCGAAATTGAAGCCGACGCTGCCGGCCGCGACGTAGACGATCGAGCCCGCGACCAGCGGGTCCCCCATGAGGCTGTTCCCGACCGGGCTCGTGCGCCAGATGAGCCGCCCGGTGCGGGCGTTCACGGCGTAGGCGAACTGATCGTCGCTTTCGGCGTAGACGACGCCGCCCACGACGCTCACACCGAGTGCGTTGCCGTAGGCCTGGGTGAGGGTGGCGAGCGCCATGCGCGGCCCATAGACCCGGGCCCCGAAGGGCTCACGGCGCGCAAGCGGCCAGGCGCGCGCCTCGGCATAGCGCCAGCTCACGCCGTGCTTGAGCCAGGCGGGCATCGCGCGGGTCGCGGGGAAGGCGGCGTCGTGTTCGGGGTTCGCGAAGGCATACGACCAGGACGCCGGGAAGGCCGTGGCAGCCGCTTGCGAGGGGAGATCGCGGCGGTGGAAGACGCGCGCGTAGGGGCCAGGCACCGCGCGCGGCACGATCGCTCC
>DAHWKH010000175.1 GCA_027343725.1 Acidiferrobacteraceae bacterium | reverse complement strand
CATCGACGACGATCTCGTCGAGCGCGTGATCGAGGCCGTGAGTGCCGCCGCCAAGACCGGCAAGATCGGCGACGGCAAGATCTTCGTCTTTCCTCTCGAACAGGCGATCCGCATCCGCACCGGGGAGTCGGGACCCGAGGCTTTGTGATGACGATGGCCGGAATCCGCCGCTCGGCGCTCGCGGCCCTGGGTCTGATCGCCCCGGGGTGTGCGTGGGCCGCGATACCCGGGGCGCGCATCCACTCCGGCGACACCGCCTGGATGTTGACAGCGACGGCGCTCGTTTTGTTGATGACCATCCCGGGGCTCGCCTTGTACTACGCCGGGATGGTGCGCAAGAAGAACGTCCTCGACACGCTCGCGCAAAGTTTCATCGTCACCTGTCTTGTGACCGTGCTGTGGTATGCGATCGGCTACAGTCTCGCGTTCACGCCCGGCAATCCCTGGATCGGAGGCCTCGGGCGGCTGTTTCTCGCGGGGCTTGGCAAGGACGCCGTCTCGGGGCTTGCGCCGACGGTCCCCGAGACCGTCTACATGACCTTTCAGATGACGTTCGCGATCATCACGCCCGCGCTGATCGCGGGCTCGTTCGCCGAGCGCATGCGCTTCTCGGCGCTCTTGTGGTTCATGAGTCTCTGGCTTGTGTTCGTCTATGCCCCGATCGCCCATTGGGTGTGGTCATCGGATGGCTGGCTTGCGCAACTCGGGGCACTCGATTTCGCGGGCGGCACGGTCGTGCATTTGAACGCCGGTGTCGCCGGGCTTGTCACGGCGCTCGTGCTCGGCAGGCGCCGCGGCTACGGGCGCGACGCCATGCCGCCCCACAATCTGGTCCTGACGGTGATCGGCGCGGCCCTCTTGTGGGTGGGCTGGTTCGGGTTCAACGCGGGCAGCGCCGTGGCCGCGGGCGGGCGCGCCGGCATGGCGATGGCGACCACGCAGATCGCGACCGCCGCGGCGGCGCTCAGCTGGATGTTCGCCGAGTGGCTCGCGCGTGGCAAACCGAGCGTACTCGGCATGGTCTCGGGCGCGGTCGCGGGCCTTGTGGCGATCACGCCGGCCTCGGGGTTCGTGGACCCCACAGGGGCCTTCGTCATCGGGATCGCGGGGGGTGCCGTGTGTTTTTGGACCGCCACCTACATGAAGAACTTTTTCGGTTACGATGATTCGCTCGACTCCTTCGGCGTGCACGGCGTCGGCGGGGCCCTGGGCGCGATCTTGACGGGCGTGTTCGCGGTCAAGGCCATCGGCGGCACGGCCGGGGCCCTCGAGGGCAACGGCTATCAGGTGGTGAAGCAGCTGATCGATGTCGGCGCGGTCGTGGTGTACGATGCCGTGGTCACGTTCCTCATCCTGAAGGCCATCGATCTCGTGATCGGGCTCAGGGTGAGCGAGGAAGAGGAGATCGAGGGCCTGGACTTGAGCCAGCACGGGGAGCAGGTTTACGAGTAGACGAGGGTCTCTTCCCCCAAGCCCCGCTCGCGAGCAGCAGTGCTCATCGGTTCACGGCGAGAGGCCCGTTGCCCGGACACCCTATTGCGAACAAGGAGAACCATGCCCCGTCCCGGAACCCTGACCCTGGTCGCACTCGGCCTCGCGGGCTTGCTCACGATCCCCGCGTACGCCGCCAAGCCCGCCCCGGCACCGGCCGCACAGGCCTCCCGGCCGGCGCCCCAGAGCCCGCCCCTGAAAGCCCTGAGCGTGCACCGTCAAAAGGCCCTCGAACACGAGGAGCGCGTGTTGCGCCGCGCCATCTGGCGCCTCAGGATGCGCCGCCGCGACGACCGCGCGGGCGGCCGCGCCCTTCATGCCCACCGCTTGTCGCAACGCATCCACACCCTCGGTTGGCGCTTGCGGCGCATCCAGGCCACCTTGGTCGCGCACCGCGGGCACCACTAGCCGATTTCCCGCAAGCGGGCTTTGATCTGGGTCGGTTTCCAAGGTCTTTGCGCCGTGCTAGCATGGAACAACACGTTTTCCGCGGGTTTTAATCGAGCAGGAGCTTGCAATGAAAAAGATCGTCAAGTATGTCGCTGTGGCATCCGCGTTAGCCATGCCCGTTCTGGCGTTCGCCAACGGGAACCCCCAGACCAAGGCGGCCATGACCTCCGCTGGTTGTTTTGCCTGCCATGCGGTCTCGCATAAGGTCGTGGGGCCGGCCTATAGCTGGGTGGCCTACGTATTCGCCCACAAGCCGGGGGCCGTTGCGCACTTGGCCCACAAGATCATCAGCGGTGGCACCGGTCGCTGGAACGCGTGGACCGGGGGCGTGCCGATGGTCCCGCACCCGCAGCTGACGCTTGCGCAGGCGGAGCAGATGGCAGAGTGGGTGTTGGCGCAAAAGCCCGTCAAGCCGCCGAAGGCTTGAGGCAAGCGACACCAGACCAAGGGCCCTTAGAGGGCCCTTGGTCATTGGGGGTCGAGGGGCGGCAGTTCCCGCCAGGCGCGCACCCCGCCCGCGACCGAAAACGCCCGCCCGTAACCGAGCGAACGCAGAAGGCGCACGGCGTGTAAGCTGCGCTTCCCCGAGTTGCATATGCACAAAAGCACGTTGCCCTGCTGGTAATGGTGCTTGTTGATCAGCGACAAGAAGAACTGCACGTCCTTGGCCGTCGGGGCGTCGCTGTCGAGAATCTCCTGCTCGTCCTCCGTGAGGGTATGCCCCAGGAGTTTTTTGAGATCGAAAAGCGGCACGGACTCGGCCTCCGGGACCGTGCCCTCGAGCTCCAGTTCCACCGGTTGGCGCACGTCCAGCAATGTCGCGATGCCAAGGCGCGCGATCTCGCGCGCGACCGGCGCGCTGATCTCGTAGGGGGGTTCGGATTCGGCGACGGCGGCCATGATCGTTGTCTCGGGTGGTTGTGTCATCAGTATACTCTGGGCGATGCGCGGAGAGGACAGGCATGGACGAGGACCGACGGGCAAGCCGGGACTGGCCGATCACGGGGGTGGTGCTGGCCGGCGGCGCCGGGCGGCGCATGGGGGGTCGCGACAAGGGCTTCGTGCCTTGGCGGGGGGAGCCACTCATCGTCCATGCCCTGAGGCTCTTCGCGGGCTTGCCCGAGGTCGTGATCAGCGCCAATCGTTCGCTTGCGCGTTATCAGGCCTTCGGCCACACGGTGGTCGGGGATGAGCGCCCGGACTTCCCCGGGCCGCTCATCGGCCTCGACAGGGCGCTCGCGCAGGCCCAGCAGCCGTGGGCGGCGTGCGTCCCGGTCGACAGCCCCTGCCTGCCCGCGGACCTGATCACCCGCCTGTGGCGCCTGCGCCTGGCCGAGGGTGTGGTGGTGGCGCGCAGCGCGCGCGGCGTGGAACCGCTCGTGTGCCTCATCGCGCCCCCCGCGCGCGCGGCGTTGTCGGCCTATATCGCCCGCGGCGGGCGCACCGCGCGGGCGTGGTTCGCCGACCTGCCGACGGCCTGGCTGTCCCTCACGGAGCGCGAGGTCACGAACTGCAACACCCCCGAGGACTTGGCGGACGGCTCTTAGGCCAAGAGCCCGCTGAACGGCAGGAAGCGCACGGTCTCCCCGGGCGCCACCGTCCCGCCTGCCGGGATATCCACGAGACCCTGGGCCCAGACGGTCGAGGAGAGCGCGCCGGAGCTTTGTTGCGGATGCACCTCGGCCGCGAGCGTACCGTCGGCCTCGGGCTTCAGGCGCGCGCGCAGGAATTCGCGCCGGCGATCGGGACGCGGTCGCGCAAAGGCCGCGCGCACCGGGAACGCAACCGGGGGGTTCAGGGTCTCGCCGGACAACGCCGCCAGAAACGGGCGCACGAACAGCAAAAAGGTCACGAAGCTCGAGACCGGGTTGCCGGGGAGCCCGAGGACATGGCTCGCCCCCAGGCGCCCGAAGGCGAGCGGCTTGCCGGGCTTGATCGCCACTCGCCACAGCGACAGTTCGCCCGCGCTCTCAAGCGCCGCTTTGACATGGTCTTCCTCGCCCACCGACACCCCGCCCGTCGTCAGGATCAAATCGCTGTCGGCGGCCGCCGCGGTGAGGGTCGCGCGGGTGGTGGCGAAATCGTCGCCGATCGGCCCGAGGCTTTGGACGGTGCACGCCAGCCGATCGAGAAGGGCTGTGAGCATCGGCCGGTTGCTGTCATAGATCTGCCCCGGCGCGAGCGGGCCGTCCTCCACCCGGCGCAGTTCATCGCCGGTCGAAAGGAGTGTCACGCGCACGCGCCGGCGAACCAGCAGGGAGGCTACCCCGCAGGCCGCCGCGAGCCCCAGGCCTTGCGGGCTCAGGCGTTCCCCGCGATCGAGTATCAACTGTCCGGCGCGTACGTCCTCGCCCGCCCGCCGGATGTGGCTCCCGGGCTTGACCCCCGGGGGCAGCTGCACCGCATCCCCCACGCGCGCGCAGTCTTCCTGGATCACGACGGTGTCCGCGCCCGCCGGGATCGGCGCGCCGGTAAAAATTCGCGCCGCGGCGCGTGGCGGCAGCGTTTGCGGGGGCTCGCCGGCCGCCGCGCGGACCGCGACCGGGAGCGTCTGCGCGTGCGCCAAGTCGGCGCTGCGGACGGCATACCCGTCCATGGCGCTGTTGTCGAAACCCGGGACCGGGCTTGCGCTGTACACAGGCTCGCCCAACACGCGCCCGGCCGCCTCCTCGAGCGGCAGGTTTTCCGTGCCGACCAGGGTGGCCGCGGCCCGCAGGTGCGCCAGGGCCTCTTCCCAGGATAGTAAGGCGTCCCGTGCCACGGCCTAGGCCTTTTCCCAGAAGCGCGGCAGGAGTTCGACGAAATTGCAGGGGCGATGGCGACGGTCGAGTTGCGGCGCGAGAATGGCGTTCCAGGCCGTGTGGCAGGCCCCGGTCGAGCCGGGCAGGCAGAAGATCACCGTGCCGTTGGCCAGTCCCGCCAGCGCGCGCGATTGCAGCGTGGACGTGCCGATCTCCTCGTAGGACACCATGCGAAAGAGCTCCCCGAACCCCTCAACGGTCTTATCGAACAGCGGGAGCAGCGCCTCGGGTGTGATATCGCGTCCCGTGAGCCCTGTGCCGCCGGTGGTGATGACGACCGAGATCCCGGGGTCGGCGATCCAGCGTGAGACCAGCGCGCGCAGGAGGTAGCGGTCATCGCGCACGAGCGCGCGCTCCGCGAGCACGTGCCCGGCCTTCGTGAGGTGCTCGACCAAGGCGTCGCCCGAGGTGTCGTTGTGTTCGGTGCGCGTGTCCGAGACCGTGGCGACGGCGATGGCAAGCGGCAGGAAATCGGTCATGCGGGGTACCCTTGATCCAAGCGGCGAAAAGGCGCGTATCGGGGCACGGTACACAAGGCCGCTAGGGCACGCAAGACACGTCCTTCAGGTGTCCGTCCAGGGATCGAGCGCGAGCAGGGCGGCGAGCGCGGGCGTCGCCGGGCGCGCGATGAGTTCGGCCCAGGGGCCGCGTTGCACCAGCCGGCCCTGCTCGATGGCGAGCACCTGCGGGCAGAGGGCGGCGAGCATCAAAGGGTCGTGGTCCACGGCCAGGAGCGTGAACCCGAGCGCCTCCTGCCAGGCGCGCAGGACGCCCGCCAGCGCCTTCACGAGCGGCCGGTCGAGGCCCGCGAACGGCTCATCGAGCAACACAAGCCTCGGGCGGCGGCACAGCGTGCGCGCAAGCGCCACGCGCCGCGCCTGGCCGCCCGACAGCGAACGGGCATCCATCTCCCAGAGGTCGGTCAGGCCCAGGCCCGAGCGCAGCTCCTCGATCCACGGGCGTTCCCGTCGCCGTTCGGGGGGTTTCAGGGCGAACATCACGTTCTCGGCGACCGACACGTGCGGGAACAGGCGCTCTTTTTGGGTGAGATAGCCGAGCGCGCGCTGGTTGAGCGGCCGGGGCGGCGGGAACCAGTCCTCGCCGTCGTAGCGGATGTGGCCGCGGTCGGGGTTCTCGAGCCCGGCGATGCACGAGAGCAGCGTGCTCTTGCCGCTCCCCGAGGGGCCGAACAGGGCCCAGCGCCCGGGGGTCAGCGTCAACGCGACCTCAACGGTCAGCGGGGGACGGGCCTTGGTGAGGACGCAATCAAGCACGATGGGCACGGTTCGAGAGCAGGTGCAGGATCCAGGGGAGCGGCAGGGCGGTCAGCAAAAACACCACGAGCAGGGGGAGCACGGCCGAAAGCCCGCGGTCCTGCAGGTCGACCCACAACTGGACCGGCATCCCGTGCGGATAGTAGGACGTCACCATGATGGCGCCGAACTCACCGAGCGCGCGCACCCAGGCGAGACTGACCGCGGTCGCAAGCCCGAGGCGCGCAAGCGGCAGCGTCACGCGCCGAAACACGGCCCACGGCCCAAGTCCCAGGAGGGCGGCGCTGTGTTCGAGTTCGCGCGGCACGGCGTTGAAGGCGGCACTCGCGGCCAGAAGATAGTATCCGAAGCTTGCATACACCTGGGTCGCGACGAAAGCCGGCGTGCTGTTGCTGGTCGGAATTCCGAGCCGCAAGAGCAGGACGCCCAAGGCGCTTTGCGGGCCGAACGCCAGCATCAAGAGCAGGCCCAGGGCCAGCGGCGGCATCAGCACCGAGAGCAGCACCACGGCCTCGAAGGCCGTGCGCACGGGTTTGGGCGCGGTGCGTAACGACCACGCAAGCGGCGTGCCCGCGAGCACCACGATCACGAGCGCCAAACCGGTGAGCGTGAAGGATGTGGCCAGGGCCGAGGGTGTGGAACTCGCGCTCCACCGCCAGGCGCCGACCGGCGCCATGAGTCCGAACAGCGGCGTGAGCAAGACCACACTCACGCCCGCGAGCGCGAGCGTCTGGCCCCACCGCGCCCGCACGCCCCTTAGGCCTCGACGGCGAGTGTCGGGATGTACATCGATTGGATGCCGACACGCCCCGGGCCTGTCATCCGGTTCCAGAAAAACGACGCGGCACTCCCGAAAAACCCCGAACTGAAGTTCTGCGTGTGGGTCTTCATGGCGACGCTCGGGTCTTTGTAGAGCCAGCCGCCCGGCTCGATGTCGAGGGACTCGCCGGCCGCGAGCGTGACTTCGAAGACATTCCCGAAGCCGTGCACCCACACGATACCCGGTTCGGTGAGCGCCCGGAATTGGTCGATGATGATGCTATTGCCCCCGAAGACCCAGTTCATGATGCCCCGGACGCGCGTGGTCGAATACGCGATCTGGTCGGTGGCCGCGAGATACTGGTGCTCGCGCACATCGATCGCCTCTCCGGCGGCGAGGGGCAGGGGGACGATTTGCCCGGCGCCGTCGCGACTCACCGCCACCTGACCCGGACCCGAGGCCGACGTGAGGAGGATCGGCATGCCGCTGATGACGCGCCGCAGGAGCCCCTTGGCGGCCTTGACGCCGATGCGCGTCGACGGGCTCTTCCAGAGCAGGATGTGGTGTTCGAAAAACACCGGCGTTTCCGCGAGCGTGATCGTCAGGACCGGAACCAGCGCCCCTTTGATCTCGTAACGCACCCCGGCGAAGGTCTCGTCGGCGACCACGGGTTTCATGAGAACGGGTTCGGGCATGGGCGCATCTCCCTCGGCATAGGTCGCATCATAGGCGGGCTCTGGGCGCAAGAAAAGACGAGGCCCAGGGCCCCTCTAGGCGATCAGGCCCTCGGCGCGCAGCGCCCGCTCGACCGAAGGCCGCGCCCGGATGGTCGCGAGGTAATCGCCGAGCCGCGGCCAGGGGGCGAGATCGATCTTCACAAAGCCCGTCCAATTCAGTACCGTGAAAAGATAGGCGTCGGGGGCGGTGAAGGCCTCGCCCATGAGATACGGGCGATCTTTCAGGCGCTCGCACAGGTACGTGAAGCGCCGCCCCAGCGCATCGCGTTGCGCGCCGCGGGTCTTTGCGTGGGTTTCGGGGCGAAACAGCGGTGAGAATTGTTTGTGGATCTCGGTGGCGATGAAGCTCAACCACTCCAATTGGCGATAGCGCGGCAAGGTGCCGGGCGCACTCATGAGTCCTGCCTCGGGCTTTTGGTCGCTCAGGTATTGCAAGACGACGCTCGCTTCGGTTAAAAGCTCGCCGTTTGCCAGAACGAGCGCTGGGACGTAGCCCTTGGGGTTGAGGGTGCGGTAATCGTCGCCCTGCGCGGTTTTGTGGGTCGCGAGGTCGACGCGTTCGAGCGCGCACGGAAGATCGCTCTCGAGGACAAGGATGTGGGCCGCGAGCGAACACGCGCCCGGGGCGAAATAGAGTTTCATGACCGACTCCCGACGAGGGCGGGGAATGCCGCCTTGCACCGATCCGTCCCCAAGTGTAGCCCAGTGCGGGGGAGCGTTGCGTTCCACCCCCTTCGGAGATTACTATTTAGCATGCTAATTATTAGCCCCATAGCCCCCGGTCGCCCCCAGGCGGCCCGGGCGAGGCAGTGCCAGGAGACGTCCCTGCTATGACGGCAGGCAGGTTCAAACGCAGGGCGCCTGTTGTCGTGGCGGTGACTCTGGCGACGCTTGCTGGTTGCAGCATCGGGCCGCGCTATCACGCCCCGGGGGCGCCCCCGGTCCGTCGCTACACGCGCAGGCCCCCGCCGGGCGCGACGCGTCCGGTCAAAGGGCAGGCCGGGGGCGTGCAGCGTTTTCAGTACGGGGCCTCGCCCCAGGTCCGCTGGTGGACCGCGTTTCGCTCGCTTGCGCTCGATGGCCTGATCAACGCCGCGTTGCGCCACAACCCGACGCTCGCCGCCGAGCGCGCGCGCCTTTTGGAGGCGCGCGCCGCGGTCCTGGCCGACGAAGGCATTTTTTACCCCCAGATCAACGCCAATCTGGGCGCCGCGCGTCAGAAGAGCGGGTTCTCGTCATCGGGTGCCCCCCACATCTACTCGCTCTACACCGGGGGCCTGTCCGTGAGCTACTACCCGGACATCTTCGGCGCGAACCGGCTCGTCTACAACAGCGCCGAGGCGCAGGCCCGCTATCAACGCGATCAGCTCCTGGCGGCGCAACTCGCGCTCGTCGGCAATGTCGCAACGACCGCGGTCGAGGTGGCGAGCGAGCGCGCGCAGATCCAGGCCACGCGGCATATCATCCAAAGCGAAACCCGCCTGCTCGCGCTGACGCGCATGCAGTATCGCGCGGGGGCCGTCACCTATCTCTCGGTCGTGAACCAAAAGAGCCAGCTCGCCACGAGCCGCGCAAGCCTGCCGGTCCTCAAGCAGCAGCTCGCGGTGAGCCGCTACACGCTTGCGACACTCATCGGCGAATTCCCGGCGCAATGGCGCCCGCGCGACCTCCGGCTGTCCCATATGCACCTGCCGCGCCACCTGCCCGTGAGCCTCCCGTCGATGCTCGTGAGGCAGCGCCCCGATATCCGCGCCGCGAGCGAGCAGCTGCGCTATGCCAACGCCGAGATCGGCATCGCCGATGCCCAGTTCTATCCCACGGTGCAGCTCACGGCGAGCCTCGGGCAGCAAAGCCTGACGCCGGCGGCGTTTTTCGAGAGCGCGAGCAACGCTTGGAGTCTCGCCGGCCATCTCCTCGCGCCGCTCTTTCACGGCGGCACCTTGCGCGCCCAGCGACGCGAGGCGCTGGAGCTCTATGCCGCCACACTGGCCACCTACAAGACCACGGTCCTCGGCGCGTTCCGCCAGGTGGCGGGCACCTTGCGCGCGCTCGAGCATGACGCCGAGACCCTGCGTGACGAGCGCACTGCCTATGAGAGCGCGCGCGAGGCCCTGCATCTCGCGCGCGCAAGCTACCGCGCCGGCGCCATCGACTCGCTGTCGCTGCCGACGACCGAGGCCTTGTACAGCCGCGCGCGCATTGCCTACGTGCGCGCCGAGGCGGACCGCTATCTCGACACCATCGCGCTGTACACGGCGATCGGCGGCGGCCAGTTGCCGCCGCCGCGCCGGTCCCTGCTCGGTCCCCCGGCTGCGCGGGCGCCCGCGGCCCGGGCCGCCACGTCCTCAAGGAAAGCCCCATGAAGAAACGCCTCATCCAGGTCGTCCTGATCCTGACCGTCGTGTTCGGCGCGATATTCGGCTGGAAGGCCTTCGTCAATCACAAGATCCGCGCCATGATGGCCGCGCGCGGCATGCCGGTCGTCACGGTCTCGACGGCGCGCGTGCGCCGCCTCGCCTGGCGCGACCACATCCGCAGCGTCGCAAGCCTCGCGGCCATCGAGGGCGTGACGCTCACGGCCCAGCTGCCCGGGGCGGTCACCGCCATCCGCTTCCATTCCGGGGAGACCGTGCGCCGCGGCCAGCTTCTGGTGCAGGTCAACGACGGGCCGCAGCTTGCGCAGCTCGCCTACGACATCGCCCAGGCGCGTCTCGCGGCGACGAATCTGCACCGGACCGAGATCCTCTACCACGAGAACGCGGCGAGCCGCGCGCAACTCGACACGGCGACCGCCACTTACCATAGCGCGCGCGCCCGGGTGGCGACCGTGCGCGCCGATATCGACGAGCTCGCCCTGCGCGCCCCGTTCTCGGGCGTGCTCGGCATCCGGCGAGTCGATCTCGGCCAGTATCTGGCGCCCGGGACGCCCATCGTCGATCTGCAGTCCTATGCCACCTTGTATGCCAACTTCACCCTCCCACAAGGGGAATGGCCGCGGATCCGCAAGGGTCAGCCCGTGCGGCTATCGGTCAACGCCTACCGGCATCGGCTCTTCCCGGGGCGCGTGCACGCGATCGATGCGCAGGTGAACCCCGGCACGCGCAATATCCTCGTGCAGGCGGTCATCCCCAATCACGGCGGGGCCCTGCGTCCCGGCATGTTCGCGCGCGTCGTGGTGCTCGGCCGGCACGCGCATCACGTCCTCGTCGTGCCGGCGGACGCGCTGACCTACAACACCTATGGCGATACCGTCTACGTCGTGGACCAGGGTCGCATCAAGGGCCATGCGCATCTCATCGCGCGCCAGGTGGTGGTGGCCGTGGGCCGGGAGCGCCACGGGCTCGTCGCCATTCGCAAGGGGCTGGTCGCCGGCGAGCGGGTGGTCACCGCCGGCCAGGTCAAATTGCGCAACGGCATGCCCATTGCGATCAATAACGCGATCCGGCCGTAAGGCATCCTTATGACATTCACCGATTTCTTCATCCGTCGCCCGGTGCTCGCCACGGCCTTGAGCCTGGTGATCTTCCTGCTCGGGGTCCGCGCCTACCTCGGCATGACAGTGCGCGAATACCCGAAGATGACCAATACCACGGTCACGGTCTCGACCGTGTACCCGGGCGCCGATCCCCAAACCGTGCAAGGCTTCCTGACGACGCCGCTCGAGCGGGTCATCGCCACCGCCCCGGGTATCGATTACCTGACCTCGACCAGCGCCGAGGGCGTGTCCCGGATCAACGTCTACATGAAGTTGAACTACAGCCCGAACGCGGCGGTCGCCAACATCCAGTCGAAGATCCAGCAGGTCGTCAACAAGCTCCCGACCGGCAGCCAGTTGCCGGTCATCAACGTGACGGTCGGTGATTCCACGGACCTCATGTATATCGCCTTCTACAGCCACCACATGACGCAGCAGCAGATCACCGACTACCTGTTGCGCGTCGTGCAGCCGGGGCTCGTGTCCGTGCCGGGCGTGAGCCAAGCCCAGATCGTGCCGGCCGGCACCGGGTCCGGGAACACCTTTGCCATGCGCGTCTGGCTGAACCCCGTGAAAATGGCCGCGCTCCACGTCGAGCCCGCCCAGGTGGCGGCAGCGCTCGCCGGCAACGACTACATCTCGGCGGTCGGGCGCACGCGCAGCGCCACCATCGGCGAGGTCATCAGCGCGACGACCAATCTCTCGAACGTGCGCGGTTTCAAGAACCTGATCGTGGCCCACAACGGACCGACGCTCGTGCGCTTGAAGGACGTGGCGCGCGTGACCCTCGGCGCCGAGAGCTACACATCGCAAGCCTTTTTCAACGGCACGACCGCCGCTTACATCGGCATCCAGCCCACCCCCTCGGCGAACTCCCTGACCGTCGCCCGCGGCGTGCGCCACGAGCTTACGCGCCTCAAGGCCCAATTCCCGCCCGGCCTCAAGGAGCGCATCCCCTACGATGCCAGTACCTATATCACGGCCTCGCTGCACGAGATCCTGTTCACCATAGGCGTCACGCTCGTGGTCGTGATCCTTGTGATCCTCGCGTTCCTCGGGTCCTTGCGCGCGGCCATCGTCCCGACGGTGGCCATCCCGTTGTCGATCATCGGCGGCGGCCTGCTCATGTGGATGATGCATTTCACCATCAATCTCCTGACGTTGCTCGCCATCGTGCTCGCGATCGGTCTGGTCGTGGACGATGCGATCGTGGTCGTCGAAAACATCCACCGCCATATCGAGGAGGGCCGCTCGCCCATCGATGCCGCCCTCCTGTCCGGGCGTGAGCTCATGACCCCGATCATCGTCATGTCCACGACGCTCGTGGCGGTGTTCGCGCCCATCGGCTTCATGGGCGGCCTCACCGGGACCCTGTTTTCGGAATTCGCCTTCACGCTGATCGCTGCCGTGATGGTGTCCATGGTCGTGGCGCTCACGCTGTCGCCGGTCCTGGGCTCGCGCGTCCTGCGGAAGAATCCCCCGCACGGGCTCGCGCGCTTCATCGACGAGCGCTTCGAGCGCTTGCGTTCGCGCTACGATCAGGTCCTGCACAAAAGCCTCGACTTCCTCCCGGTGACCCTCCTGTTTGCCGGCGTGATGCTGGTCAGCGTCTATTTCCTGTTCACGACCACCCGCCAGGAACTCGCCCCCCAGGAGGATCAGGGCGTGGTCTTCGTTGCCGGGACCGCGCCGCCCACGGCGACCCCGCGCTATCTGCGCACCTACGGCCTGCAGATCATCCGTGACTTCAAGAGCTTCAAGGTCTACGCCAAGAGCTTCATGATCACCGGGTTCTCGCCCACCGGCGCCGGCACGAACTCGATGATCGCGGGCATGCATCTCATCCCCTGGAACAAGCGCTCCATCAGCACCATGCAACTGCAGCCGCTCGTCCAGAAAAAGGTGTCGCACATCCCGGGTCTGCAGCTCGCGGTGTTCCAGAAGCCGTCGTTGCCCGGCTCGACCGGCGGGCCGCCGGTGCAATTCGTGATTCAGTCGAGCGCCGGCTACAAGCAGATCAACCGGGTCGCAAACCGGCTTCTGGCGCGCGCCCAGCGCAGCGGGCTTTTCGCGTACGCGGCGAAGGACCTGCGTTACGACGATCCCCAGATCGTCTTGCACATTCACCGCAATATGGCGGCCGCCCTCGGCCTCAATATGCAGGCCATCGCCGCCAACCTGCAGCCGCTCCTGAGCGGCAACTACATCAACCGCTTCGAGCTCAAGGGCCGCAGTTACGAGGTCATTCCCCAGGTCTCGGACCGCTTCCGCGCGCGCGCGGGCCTGCTCAAGGATTTTTACCTGCGCGCGAACGGCCACATGGTCCCGCTGTCGACGCTCGTGTCCATCAGGAGCGAGGTGCAGCCGCAGTTCCTGCCGCAGTTCGGGCAGATGAACTCGGCGACCATTCAGGCGGTGCCCATGCCCGGCGTCACCATGGGGCAGGCGCTGTCCTACTTGCGGGTGCAGGCCCACAAGATCTTCCCGCAGGGCTTCACCGTGAACTACGCGAGCGTCTCGCGCCAGTTCATGCACGCCCGCGGGGGATTGCTCGTGACGTTCTTCCTCGCGATCCTGCTCATCTACCTGCTGCTGGCCGCCCAGTTCGAGAGTTTTCGAGACCCGCTCATCGTCATGGTCACGGTGCCGATGTCGATTTCGGGCGCGCTCATCTTTCTGAGCATCGGCCTTGGCACGATCAACATCTACACGGAGGTGGGTCTCATCACCTTGATCGGGCTCATCACCAAACAAGGGATCCTGATCGTGCAGTTCGCGAACGAGGCCCAGCGCCAGGAACACCTGAGCAAGCGCGAGGCGGTCGAAAAGGCCTCGTCCATCCGGCTGCGCCCGATCCTCATGACGACCGGCGCCATGGTGGCCGGCGTCGTCCCCCTGCTGCTCGCCACCGGACCGGGGGCGGGCGCGCGCTTCGCCATGGGACTCGTGATCTTCACCGGCCTGAGCCTCGGCTCGTTGTTTTCGCTGTTCGTGGTCCCGGCGATGTATATGGTGCTCGGCAAGGACCACAGCCGCGAGCGCAGCCGGCTCGATACCAAGGCCCCCTAGCCGGACGGTTCGCCCCCGGGGTTCCGGGGGCGCCGCATCACATGCCCAAGAGGGCCTTCACCGTGGGTTTGTTCGGATGACCCGTGGGCTTCAGGCCATGGGTTTTCTGGAACTTCCGCAAAGCCGAACGCGTCTGGTGCCCGATGATCCCATCGATCGCGAGATGGGTGTGCTCCTTGCGGTTCAAGGCCGACTGGATGGATTTCACCCAGGCGCTGCGCCGGGCTGTGGCGGGGGACCCGCTGCCCGGCATGCCGCGTTGGCGCATCATGTTGCGGTGTTGCTGCATCATCGATTGCTGGCCGCCGCCCGCCTGTCCGGAGCCGGCCGGACTCGCCCAGGCCGCCAGGGGCCAGGCGGTCGCGAGGGCCAGGGCCATGACTGCCTGCGCGGCGAGTCCCCGTATGCGTGATGTGCTCATAGCGTTTGTGTCTCCTCGAGAGCGTGCCTCCGCCGAAGGGGTCGCAGGAGGCGGCCCCGGGTCGCCGCGGGAGGGTGCGGCCACCTCTCGCCAGCGTAAGGAGTCAGGGCGCGGCTTGGGCATCCGCATTAAGGCGCACCGCCCTTGAGCGGGACCGGGGATCGGCGGCGGCGCCGAGATCCATGACGGCCCCGGCGGTGCCTCACTCGTCCCAGCGCAAGCCGCCGCTACGATACTCCGTGACCCGGGTCTCGAAGAAGTTCTTTTCCTTTTTGAGGTCGAGCATCTCGCTCATCCATGGAAACGGGTTTTCGGCCCCGGGGGCGCGTTCCGCCAGCCCCAGTTGCCGGCACCGCCGGTTGGCGATATAGCGGACATACTCGTGCATCTGGGAGGCGTTCAGGCTCAAGACCCCGCGCGGCATGGTGTCGCTCGCGTACGCGCATTCGAGGGCGATGGCGGTATCGACCAGCTCGCCGATCTCGGCCTGGAAGGCCGCGTTCCAGAGTTCGGGGTGTTCGCGTTTGATCTGGTTGATGAGGTCGATGCCGAAATTACAATGCAGCGACTCGTCGCGCAGGATGTACTGGTACTGTTCCGCCGCCCCCACCATTTTGTTCCGGCGCCCGAGCGCCAGGATCTGCGCGAAGCCGACATAAAAGAACAAGCCCTCCATGAGGGCGGCGAACACGATCAGGGAGCGTAACAAGCGGGCGTTGTTTTCGGGGGTCCCGGTGGTGAAGCCGGGTTCCGTCAAAAGCGCGATGTGCGGCAGAAGGAAGGCATCCTTGTCGCGGATCGCCGGGATCTCGCGGTAGGCGTTGAAAATCTCCCCTTCATCAAGGCCCAGGGACTCGACGATGTATTGGTAGGAGTGGGTATGGACGGCCTCCTCGAAGGCCTGGCGCACGAGGTATTGCCGGCATTCCGGGGCGCGGATCTGCCGGAAGGTCCCGAGCACGATGTTGTTGGCCGCAAGCGAATCGGCGGTGGTAAAAAACCCGAGATTGCGCTTCACGATGCGCCGCTCGTCCTCGCTGAGGCCGTGGGGCGACTTCCACAAGGCGATGTCGCGCTCCATGTTGATCTCCTGGGGCATCCAGTGATTGGCGCAGGCGTCGAGGTACTTCTGCCAGGCCCACGGGTAGCGCCGGGCGGCGCCGGGGTCCAGGCCTTCCGGCGACGTGAGGATCGTGTAAGGGGGGCGCGAACAGGGGGTGTGTTCGGGACCCGCGCCATCATCGCCAAGGGACATAAGACCTCCGGGTCGCGCCGTGGTCGGAACGGCTTTCTCGAGCACAAAGCCTAGGGCCTTAGGGGCTTATGGTTTTTGCGAAAGATCAATCTGCAACTTTGGCCGTTGAATCCGCTCTAAGACCCCTGAGGGCTGACCGGCCGAGGGGTCCCGGACGGCCGGGAGGTCAAGGGGGGGGTCATGGGATCGAGCAGGGCACCGGCGGCGCCGGCGCGCTATCCGGTGTGGTCGGCCGCGCAAAAGACGGCCGTGGGAACCGCCCTCCCCGGCGGGCGCGTCTGGTTTACGATCGCGCGCGGGATCGTCACCGAGGTGTTCTATCCGCGCGTCGATATTCCCCAGATCCGGGATCTCGGGTTCGTGATCGCAGACGACCGGGGGTTCTGGCAGGAGCTCAAAACCCTGGAGGGGGCGTGCACGGTCACAAACGATGCGCGCGTGCCGATGCCGCTCGTCTGCCACCGGCATCCCCGCTTCTTGTTCACGTTCACGGTCTGTACCGACCCCGCGCGCGACGTGCTCCTGCTGGATTTCACGCTGACGGGCGATGCCGAGCTCCGGCCCTATTTCGTCTGCGCGGCGCGCCTGGGCGAGGACGCCGACCACAATTGCGCCTTCGTCGGCGAGTGGGGCGGGCGGGCCGTGTTGTGGGCCGAGCAGGGGCCGTTCGCGCTCGCGCTCGCGCTCGCGTGCCGGTCGGGCGCGGGCCTCGCGGGCTTCGCGCGCGCCTCGGTGGGGGAAGTCGGGGCGAGCGATCTGTGGCAGGACTTCCAGCGCCATGGGCGCATGACCTGGGCGTACCGCGAGGCCGGCCCCGGCGAGGTGGCGCTCGGCGCCTCGTTGCCGCGCGCCGGCACCCTGGCGCTCGGTTTCGGCAGCAGCAAGGAGGCCGCCGCGAGCAGCGCGTGGTCGAGCCTTGCCGGTGGTTTCGCGCAAAGGTCGCGCGCCTATCGCGCGGCTTGGCGGTCCTGGCACGAACGGCACCCCTATCCGCCGGCCCTCCTCCGGCGCCTGTCGCCGGCCGCTCATGGCCTCTATGTGCGTTCGCTGAACGTCATCAAGACGCACGAGGACCGCACGTTTCCGGGGGCCATCGTGGCGAGTCTGTCCGTGCCTTGGGGGGAGTCGAGCCGCAGCCGCGGGGGCTACCACCTCGTGTGGCCGCGCGATCTTGTCGAAAGCGCGACCGCGCTCTTGGCGGCGGGCGCCGTGGACGAGGCGCGGCGCACGCTTGCGTATCTGATCGCGACCCAG
The DNA here is from genome assembly GCA_027343725.1 of Acidiferrobacteraceae bacterium. GTDB lineage: Bacteria > Pseudomonadota > Gammaproteobacteria > Acidiferrobacterales > Acidiferrobacteraceae > Acidiferrobacter. The sequence continues at coordinate 7,076 of DAHWKH010000175.1, read as the reverse complement.
CAGGCGGACGGGCATTGGTGGCAAAACCAGTGGCTGGGAGGAAAGCCGTTTTGGAACGGGGTCCAGCTCGACGAGACGGCGTTTCCCGTGCTCTTGGCCGCGGCCCTTGCCGCGCACGGCGCGCTCGCCGACGTGCCGATCGGTGACATGGTGACACGCGCCTTGCGTTATCTCGTGCAAGAAGGTCCCTCCAGTGCCCAGGATCGTTGGGAGGAGGACACCGGCATCAACGCGTTCACGCTCGCCGTCATGATCGCGGCACTCGTGGAGGGCGCGGCCTTCCTCAAAGGACCGGCCCGCGACTGCGCCCTCATGGTGGCGGATTGCTGGAACGCCCATATCGAGGACTGGACTTATGTCCGTGGGACGGCGCTCGCCGAGCGCTTCTCGGTGCCGGGTTATTATCTGCGCGTCGCCCCGCCGGAGAGTCTGGGCGGGGAGGGCGCCAACGGCGAGTGGTTGCGCATCAAGAATCGCGCCCACGACCCGCACCTCGCGGCCGCCGAGCAGGTGGCCACGGACTTCTTGCAGCTCGTGCGGTACGGGCTGCGGGCCCCCGATGATCCCGCCGTGCGCGCGACGCTGGTCGTGGCGGACGGCCTCCTCAAAACGGATACGCCGAACGGCCCGGTCTGGCATCGTTACAACGGTGACGGCTACGGGGAGACGGTCGACGGCGGGCCGTTCGGAGGCGCGGGACGCGGCCGGGGTTGGCCGCTGCTCGTGGGCGAACGCGGCCATTACGCGCTCGCGGCCGGCGAGGACCCGATCCCCTACATCGAATCCATGGCCGCGATGGTCGGGGCAGGCGGCCTTTTGCCGGAGCAGGTGTGGGATGCGCCGCCGATTCCGGAGCGCGGCCTTGCCCCGGGACGGCCGAGCGGTTCGGCGATGCCGCTCGTGTGGGCGCACGCCGAGTTCCTGAAGCTTTGCCGGAGCCTGCTCGCCGGGCGTATCGTGGACCGACCGGAGGCGACGTGGGCGCGTTACGGCGGTCGCCGCGCGCGGGTCGACTACGGCGTGTGGGGCCTGAAACAGCCGATCACCCGGCTTCCCTGCGGGCAGGAGCTCAGGATCCTCCTGCCGGCGGCCTTCACCTGTCATTGGGGCCGCAACGGCTGGCGGGCGATCCGCGATCAGGACTCGGAGGATTGGGGGCTTGGGCACGTGGCGGTCCTGCCGACACGCGCGCTGGCCGTTGGAGAAACCCTGCAGTTCACGATCCGGTGGCGGGCCGGCGGTGAGTGGCTCGGCCGGGATTACGCGCTGCGGGTGACGGAGGAGGCAAGGGATGATAGCCATTGATTTGACGGGACGGCGCGCGCTCGTGACCGGCGCAAGTGGGGGTTTGGGGCGTGCCATGGCCGAGGCCTTGGCCGAGGCCGGCGCGCAGGTGGCGGTTCATTACCGCAAGGGCAGCGAAGCGGCCGAGGCGGTGGTCGCGGGGATTCGCGCGCGCGGCGGGAAGGCGCAGGCGTTTGGCGCCGACATCGCCGATCCGCAGGCGGTCGCGGCGCTTTTCACGGCGGTCGAGGCGGCCTTCGGCGGGATCGATATCCTGGTGAACAACGCCGGGATCGACGGCGTGCGCGCGCCGGTCGGCGACGATGATCCACGCCGTTGGGAGCAGGTGTTGGCGGTCGACCTCATAGGCCCCTACTCCTGCGCCCGCCAGGCCCTTCCGCATCTCGTCAAGGCCGGCAAGGGCGTCATCATCAACATCACCTCGGTGCACGAATTCATTCCGTGGGAGGGGTATAGCGCCTATACGAGCGCCAAGGCGGGGCTTTCGATGTTCACCAAAACGCTTGCGCAGGAGACGGCCGACAAGGGGATCCGGGTCGTGGCGGTGGCCCCGGGCGCGATTCAAACGCCGATCAACGAGACCGTATGGAGCGACCCGGACGCCTTGAAGGACCTGGATCACAAGATTTCCATGGGCCGGCTCGGACGTCCCGAGGAGATCGCCTCGGTCATCGCGTTTTTGGCAAGCGACCTTGCGAGCTACATCACCGGCACGACGCTCGCGGTCGACGGGGGCATGCTCATCTATCCAGATTTCCGCGCGGGAGGGTGAGCGCGTCTTGCGCGGATCCGAGGCGTGGCCGCGGATCCGCGCGTAGGCTTGGGTCCGCGGGACGGGCGTCAAGGAGGATGCGATGCAGCGAGGGGTCACAGGGATCTTCGGGGCGGGGTTTTTGCAGGGCGCATCCTTCGTGCTCATCCCGAGCCTCGGGCCGCTTTTGCGCGCCGCCCCTTATCATGTCAGCAACAGCCTCTACGGGATGCTCTACCTCCCGGAGATCGTGGGGGCGATCCTCGCGGCCCTGACGGCGAGCGTCGTGCAGGCGCGCTGGGGCGAGCGGGCACTGTTCCGACTCGGGGTCTTGAGCAACGTCGCGGCCATGGCTTGCCTCGTGGTCGCCGCGTGGGCCCCGCGGAGCGTCCTCATCGCCGCCCTCCTCACCGAGACCGGTTTTCTCGGCATCGGGTTCGGGCTGACCAATGCCGCCATCAACCGCTTGGCGGCGCGCCTCTTCGCGCAGCGCGCCGCCACCGCCGTGACGTGGTTGAACGCCCTGATCGGGGCCGCGACCGCCCTGTCCCCGCTCGCGCTCGAGGGCTTCACGCGACTGGCCACGTGGGCCGCGTGGCCGGCTGTATTGGGCCTTGCCTGGCTTGGCCTGCTCATCCTGCCGCAGCCGCCCACGGGCGCGACCGAGGTCGGCGGCCTGCGCGCCCTCAAGGCCTCGATGGCCCCGTTTGCGATCGCGGTCCTGATCTATGCCATCTGCGAGGGGAGCTTCGGGAGCTGGGCGACGGTCATGGTCGCGACCGACCATCATCTGCCGGCGAGCACCGGGGCCTTGGCGCTCGCGCTTTTCTGGGGCGGCATGACCGCCGGTCGGTTCGTGCTCGGGGCTTTGCCGGAACGGGTCTTGTCGCGCCGGCTGACCTATCGCGTGGTGCCGTTTTTGATCGCCGCGGATTTTGTCATCATCCCGGGGCTTCACGGGGCGCAGGCCTTGATCCTCGCGTTCGCGCTCGCGGGGGTCGCGTGCGCCGTCTACTACCCATACAGCATGACCTACGGCATCGCCGCCCACCCCCAGGCCGCGACCGAGATGGCGGGGCTTTTGGTGGGCGGGCTCATGGTCGGGGAGGGGATCGGCTCGTTCGGGCTTGGTCCCTTGCAGCACTTCGTGTCGCTGGGCGTCTTGTATCGCCTCTCGGCCTTGTGGGCGATCCCGCTCACGGTGCTCGCGATCGTCAACAGTCGTGCGCGCAATGCCGCTTAAAGTCGTTATCGTCGGCGGCGGGTTTGCGGGACTCACCGCGGCCGGCGCCCTGCGCGGCGCGCCGCTCGATGTGACGCTCATCGCGCGCGACAACTATCATCTCTTCCAGCCCCTGCTCTATCAGGTGGCGGCCGGAGAACTCGACGGTTCGGCGATCGCGACCCCGATCCGCAGTCTATTGCGGGGGCGCGATGTCCGCTTCCACTGGGGTTCGGTCCAGGAGATCGATTGGCAGGCGCGCCGGCTTGTGTGCGCCGACGGGTTCGAGAGCCACTGGGATCGCCTGATCCTTGCCGCGGGGGCTGTCACCAATTTCTTCGGCAACGAGAACCTCGCGGGGCGCGCGTTCGATCTCAAAGGCCTGGGAGCGGCCGAGACGGCGCGCTCGGGCATTCTCGGTGCGATCGAGCACGCGAGTGCCAGCACCGATCCCGAAGAGATCGCGCGCTCGCTCACGTTCGTGATCGCAGGCGGCGGCGCGACGGGCGTGGAGTTCTGCGGCGCGCTTTTGGAGCTCTTACGCATCCTTCTTGGCCGCGACTATCCCGAACTCCGGGGGCACAGCGCGCAGGTGCGCCTCATCCAGGGCGGGGCCCGGGTGTTGCCGGAGTTTGCGTCGGGCCTCGGGGCGTACGCGCAAGAGCGGCTGACGACCCTGGGGGCGATCGTGACGTGCAACACCCATGTCGCGGACTTCGACGGCGAGCGCGTGACGCTGTCCTCGGGTGAGACGATCGCCGCCCGGACCGTGATCTGGAGCGCGGGCGTCACCGCCCATCCGTTGGCGGCGCGCCTCCCGGGTCCGAAGGCCCACGGCGGCCGGGTGCCGGTCGATGCCCACCTGCGCGCGCTCGCGTGCCCCGAGGTGTATGTCCTGGGCGATCTCGCCTACGGGGAAGACGCGGGCGCGCCGTGGCCGCAGACCGCCATTTTTGCGATGCAAAGCGCCCGTCACGCGGCACGCCATCTGCGGGCGGAGGTGGAAGGGGAGGCCGGGCCGCCGTCCTTTCGTTATCGTGACGAGGGCCGCGTCGCGGTGCTCCATCGCTTCGATGCCGTCGCTGAGTGGCCACGCCGCCATTGGCGGGCGCGCGGGCTCACGGCCTGGATCGCATGGCTTATCGTGCACCTCTACCGCATTATCGGGACCCGCAACCGCGTGCTGACGCTCCTCGATTGGGCCACGGTCTATCTGCGCCACGACGCGGCCGTCAATCTCATTCGCGAGACGCGCAAGAGTGGGCCGCGTTCGACGGCCCCACGATAGACCCGTTCTCATCGAAACGCCGCTTCGGGGATTGGGCCGCCATGATCTTTTCCCGGCGCTTCAGCGCCCGATGGATCGAGGTATAAGGGTTGCTGCCGATCAGGGCGGTCTCCCATTCCAGTTTCTCCGCATGCGCCCGCGCGGCGGCGAGTTTTGCCATCAACCCGCTGAATACTCCGCCGTCGGCCTTGTGGTAAGGCCTTCACGAGATCGTCGACCGAGCGGGTGGAGACCCCCTGCACATAGGCCTCCTGGATGACGGCGGCCAATGCCTTCTCGGCCGTCCGTCGCGGCTCCAGAAATCCCGGGAAATAGCAACCCTTGCGGAGCTTGGGGATCTTGAGGTCGATCGCTCCGGCGCGGGTCTCCCACAGCCGCTCGCGGTAGCCATTGCGGCTGTTCACCCGCTCGGGGTTTCTCTCCCCGTAGGCCGCCGCGCACAGGCTCTCCCCGTTATCATCCGCTGGGTGACGTACTGGATCACCTCCCGCAGCAGACCGGCGTCAGCACCCTTCTCAACGAGTTCCGCGAGTGAGATATTCATCTTGGCGGTCATCGTAGTGCTCCTGGCAAAGTTGAAGGTGTCGCAACCCAACCTTATCCAGAAACCACGATGACCGCCTACCCCTTGGTCGCCGCAGGGGCCCAGGGACTCTCTCGTACACCACGGGAGGAGACGCGATCGAGAGACGGCTGAGTCTTATGGCGCCTTCACCGAATGCTCCCGCCGCAGGGTCTCCTCCAGTCTTCCCTGCAAGTCCTCGAGTCGTGCGGCCGAGGCGGCCAGCGACTCGGTGAGGCGTGCGACCTGGTCTGTCAGCGTGGCCGCCGTTTGGTGCGCTTGAGTGAGCTGCTTGTGCAATTCCCGGCGTTCAGAGTTCAAGGCCGTGCACTGGCGCTGCGCCTCCTCGAGCGCCTCTTGCAGTTCGCTTACGTCCCGCAACGCCGCTTCGCGGATCTTTTCGGTCGTCTGTCCGGCCTCGTGGGCCGCAAACTCCCAAAGGACCGCGAGCGACTCGCGTGCTTTGGCTTCGACCGCGGGGGGCAGCGGCACCGCCGGGCCCTCGGTCTTCCACTTGAGGGCTTTCCACTCCCCCAAATGGTGGTTAATGGTCGTGAAACTGCCTTTGCCAAGATCGCTTCGGACGATCGCGACCGTGGGGGCGATTCCTTGGTCCAACAGCCGGTCGGCGACGGCAAAAACCTGTTCTCTCGTGATTCCGGTGCGCGGCATCGATCACCCCCCCCTTCCTTTGGATATTACGTTATGTTACATTACGTAGCGTAATCGGTCACGCCTTGACGTCGGCCGGAGATTCGCGAGGTATCGGCGTCCATGAGCGCACCGATCGGGCTTCCCTGGGGGCTTATCCTGAGCGCCCTGACGTTGTGGTCTTGTCTGGCCCTCGCAAGCCCTTTCGTTCCCCCTGCGTCGCGCATCGCTCAGGCCCTTTTCCCGCTCGGGGCTGTCGGCGCGTTGCTGGCCGCGGCCGCGGGCGCCCTCGCCCTCAACGGGCCAGCGATCACCGCAGTGCTGCCCTTGGGCCTCCCGGGCTTGCCCTTTCATCTGCGCCTGGATGCCTTGTCGGGCCTTTTTCTCGTGTTGTTCGGCGTGACGACCTGCGCGATCTCGCTCGACCTGACCGGCTACCGCGCCCGCGAGCATTACCCGGTCACGGCCCGGATCGGGCTTCCATACCATATCCTGCTCGCGAGCATCACGCTCATTTTTCTCGCCGATGACGCCTATCTCTTCATGATCGCCTGGGAAGCGATGGCGCTCTCGTCCTACCTTCTCGTGGTCACCGACCATCGCACCCGGGTCGTGCGCGACGCGGGCTTCCTCTATCTCCTGATCGAACACATCGGCGCGCTCGCGATTCTCGCCGCCTTCGCAATCTTGGCGGCGAAGACCGCACCGGTGCCGCTTACCTACTCCTTCGGCGCCCTGCGCATGGCCGCGAAGAGCCCCGTGGCCGCCGGGCTCGTCTTTGTTCTGGCACTGGCCGGCTTCGGGGCCAAGGCGGGTCTCGTGCCCCTCCACGTGTGGCTCCCCGAGGCCCATCCCGTGGCCCCCTCGCCGATCTCCGCGCTCCTGAGCAGCGTCCTCCTGAAGGTCGGCATCTACGGGCTCTTGAGGGTCGTTTTCACCCTCTTGCCCGCACCCGCCCCGTGGTGGGGTCTGACAATGCTGTTTCTCGGGTTGGCCACCGCGCTCCTTGGCGCGCTGTCCTCGGCCGTCCAAAGCGACATGAAGCGCCTGCTGGCCTACTCATCCGTCGAGAACATCGGCCTCATTATCGCAGGCATGGGGCTTGCGCTGCTCTTTTCCGCCTACGGTCTCACGACGCTCGCCGCCTTGGCCTTGATCGCGTCTCTCTATCACAGCCTGAATCACGCCTTTTTCAAGGGCCTGCTGTTTCTCGGCACGGGCTCGGTCCTGCACGCGACCGGCGAACGCAACCTCGGGCGCCTCGGCGGTCTCATCCATCGCATGCCGCAGACCGCCC
>DAHWKH010000171.1 GCA_027343725.1 Acidiferrobacteraceae bacterium | reverse complement strand
AGCGCGAGAATCTCGCCGGCCGTGACAACGACCGCCGGTTTCGCTGCCAGGGAATGATGCGCCAGCGTCACCTTACCCGCCTGTTTGTCGGCCAAGGCCTGCGGTTCGAGGTGGGAACGAGAGCGTTTCGCTGAACCACACAAAATGCGACCCCGGGTGAATGGCTCGCCATCAAACGAGAGTTCGCTGAAGATCGCCCGCGACGCCTTCTGCTCACGGGTCCCGCCCACCGTTTGACGATTTCTTAGACGGCCTCTCGGCCTATGACCTCGCTCACCGGTTGCTGGCTTCGGGAGGCGCCCTCTTCAGTGATGTAATGCAGGAAGGCCCGGGCCACCGAGGAGATGTGCTTTGTGGACGGGTAGATCACGTACCACTGCCGCCGGAGAGGGAAGCCCTGGACGTCGAGTACCGCGAAGGCGCCGGAGGCGGCGTCCAGCGTGAGCGTGTGCTTCGACAACACCGCCAATCCCAACCCGCCCGCCACGGCTTGTTTGATCGCCTCATTGCTCCCGAGGGTCATGCGGATCTTGAGTCGCACATCGTGCTGCTCGAAAAACCGCTCGGCTGCGAGCCGCGTGCCGGACCCCGGTTCACGCATGATGAACGGTTCGTCGGCCAGTTGCGCCGGTTCGATGGCCGATTGCGATGCGAGCGGATGATCGGCCGGGGCCAGGAGGATCAGCGGATTTTCCATAAAGGGTTGCGCGATGACGCTCACGTGTTCGGGCGTCTGGCCCATGATGTAGAGATCGTCCAGGTTCTGCTTGAGACGCTCCAAGAGTTGGTCGCGATTGGCCACTTCCAGCGTGGCTTGGATGCCCGGATGCAACTTGCAGAAGGCGCCCAGAAAATGTGGCGCGAAGTATTTGGCGGTGGTGATGATCGAGAGTTTGAGGCTCCCGCGCTCCAGGCCGCGATCTGCTGAGAGTTCGCCGGAGAGCTGTTCCAGCCTCCCGAAAACATCGACGGCCGCCTCGTAAACGAGGCGCCCCGCGTCGGTCAGATAGAGCCGCTTGCCGATCTGCTCGTGCAGCGGCGCCCCCACGGTTCCCGACAATTGCTTGATTTGGATGGAGAGCGCGGCGGGCGTCATATGCAATTCTTCCGCCGCACGCGTCATGTTCAGGTGTCGCGCCAGGGACGTGAAGATCTTCAGTTGGTGCAATGTGACACGCCGCAGCAACATGAATAAATGAAAACTTAATGATGAGTGATTGGCGTTTAATATAACTTAAATCTACATCGTATGTAAAGGGCCGATTATCGGGCCGGCGGCATCGTGATCTGCCGCACGAACGCGTCGTCGCTCAAGCCTCGCCTGGTTGAGTTCGCCACACCTCGTAATAAAGGTCTCTGCCGACTGCCCTCCTCGGGGCCGGAGAGACCCCGCCGCTGCGCCACTAAAAGGTAACTTTAACATTTTTTTACTTGGCCTTAGGAATAGGCCTTTGTACAGTCGGCCCCCTAAATGCCGCATTGCAGGTCGCGTTGACTGATACTTGAGGAGGGATCTATGGCTGGTAAATATGAAGCCGGCGTCAAGGAGTACCGCCAGACGTACTGGGCTCCTGACTACGTGCCTTTGGACTCGGATATTCTCGCGTGTTTCAAGATCGTGCCGCAACCCGGCGTGGATCGGGAAGAGGCGGCGGCGGCCGTGGCGGCCGAGTCCTCCACCGGCACCTGGACCACGGTCTGGACCGACCTGCTGACCGATCTCGATTACTACAAGGGCCGAGCGTATCGGATTGAAGACGTTCCGGGCGACGACGCGGCCTTTTACGCCTTCATCGCGTATCCCATCGACCTCTTCGAAGAGGGCTCGGTGGTGAACGTGTTCACGTCACTCGTGGGCAACGTGTTCGGCTTCAAGGCCGTCCGTTCGCTGCGGCTCGAGGACGTGCGTTTCCCCCTCCACTACGTCATGACGTGCAACGGACCGCCCCACGGCATCCAGGTCGAACGCGACAAGATGGACAAGTACGGGCGCCCGCTCCTGGGCTGCACGATCAAGCCGAAGTTGGGCCTGTCGGCCAAAAACTACGGCCGTGCCGTTTACGAGGCCCTGCGCGGCGGCCTGGATTTCACGAAGGACGACGAGAACGTCAACTCCCAGCCTTTCATGCGCTGGCGCGACCGGTTCCTGTTCGTGGCGGACGCCATTCACAACGCCGAGGCGCAGACCGGCGAGCGTAAGGGGCATTACCTCAACGTGACGGCGCCCTCCCCGGAGGACATGTACGAGCGCGCCGAGTTCGCCAAGGAATTGCGCATGCCCATCGTCATGCACGACTACCTCGCCGGCGGCCTCTGCGCCAATACGGGGCTTGCCCGTTGGTGCCGAAAGAACGGCCTCCTGTTGCACGTTCACCGCGCCATGCACGCGGTCATCGATCGCAACCCGCACCACGGCATTCACTTCCGCGTGCTTACCAAGATGCTGCGTCTCTCGGGCGGTGATCACCTCCACACCGGAACCGTGGTCGGCAAGCTCGAAGGCGATCGCGCGTCGACCCTGGGCTGGATCGATCTCTTGCGCGAGTCCTATGTCCCGGAAGACCGCAGCCGCGGCATTTTCTTCGATCAGGATTGGGGCTCGATGCCGGGCGCCTTCGCGGTCGCCTCGGGCGGCATCCACGTCTGGCACATGCCGTCCCTGGTCACGATTTTCGGGGACGATTCGGTCCTGCAGTTCGGTGGCGGAACCTTGGGCCATCCCTGGGGTAATGCCGCGGGCGCCGCGGCCAATCGCGCGGCCGTCGAGGCCTGCGTCGAGGCCCGCAACCGGGGCGTCGAGGTCGAGAAGGAAGGCAAGACGATCCTGACGAACGCCGCGCGCCACTCGCCGGAACTCAAGATCGCCATGGAGACATGGAAGGAAATCAAGTTCGAGTTCGACACCGTCGACAAGCTCGACGTCCAGAACCGCTGATTTCCCGGATTCAACACGTTATTGAGGAAGGAGGTCGCTATGGCCGATGTGCAGGATTACAAGCAAGCCCGCAGGTACGAAACCTTTTCGTATCTCCCCCCGTTTTCGGCGGAGCAGGTCCGAGCGCAGATTCAGTACATCATCGCGCAAGGATGGAACCCGGCCGTCGAGCACGTGGAACCCGGGCGCTCTTTTACCTACTACTGGGACATGTGGAAGCTCCCGATGTTCGGGGAGCGTAACGCCGATGCGGTATTGGCGGAGGTCGAGGCGTGTCATCGGGAGTATCCGAGTCATTCGGTGCGTTTGATCGGTTACGACAATTACACCCAAAGCCAAGGCCTGGCTTTCGTGGTGTATCGGGGTTCCTGAGAGAGTGAGAGCAATCGGGCCGATCCGGGAATCGCACCGGATCGAGGGCCCATAGGGGGACACTATGTCGGATTTATCCTCAGCCGGACGCCCGCAGGGGCGGGCTTTTGCGCAGGAGATGCGCCGTCGGCAAGCTCGCAAGGCGGCGCGCGGACACGCGGCGGTCGCCGTGCGGACGCAGGCGCCCGCGATGAGCGCCCCGTCCGGGCCGCAGGTCCCGTCCGAGGTCCAGGCGGCCAAACCGCGTGGGCGGGAGGCGGCCTTGGCGCGCCGCGCCCAGCGCTGTGCGGGCGCCCTGTGCTGGTCCGACCCCAACGAGCGTAGGCGTGACACGGATCGGCGGCCGCAGTCCGAGCCGATGACGGGTGACGAGGCGCATACGCAGACCCCGTCCGGGACGAGCGAGGAGGCCGTGCTCGAGTCGGTGTGCGAGACCGTGGAAGCCGAGCCGGGGACGTTCGGGTGGCGCGATAACGCCGTGCGCAAGATGTGCAAGGCCCGGCGGCGGTCTCTCGCGCAACACGGCAAGGTCGCCGTCACCGTGCGCCAGGGCCTCCTCTCGGCGGCGGCGCGCGCGCAGGGGCCCGAGGCGGGTCGCACGCGCGAGTTCGCGCGCGCACATCGGCGCGAGCTCGCCCTGCATGGGCGCGGATCGGCCGAGCCCGCGCGTCCGAGCGGCCGGCAGCGCCCCTCGCGGATCCAGGGTCCGCAGAAGGTGGAGATGGGGACGACGCTCGCGGGCCGCCCGGTGACCGGGACCCAGGTGGACCGGACGGCGCCGATCACCGGCATCGAGGCCGGTTCCTGCCGCACCATCACGGGCACGGAATATCTCGGATCCGAGCACTATGCGCGCTTCTGCGATACGCGCCCGCGTCCGACTCCTGCGAAAGTGCGCATCGGCCGCACCGGCCGGGGCGTGGGCGTGAGCGGCACGGCGGTCGGACGCGGGCAGGCGGTGACGGGCGATGAGGCGGGGAGCTGCCGCCCGGTGACCGGGACCGAATACCTGAGCCGCGACAATTTCGCGGCCTTCTGTGAGGGTGAGCCCGCGTTGGGTCCCGAGAAGGTGGCGTTGGGTACGACTGAACGCCGGGGGCTGCCGGTCAGCGGCAGCGACGAGGCCCGCGTCAACCGGGTCACGGGTTCGGAGCCGGGTGCGGCGGCCCGCGTGACGGGATCGCAGTATGCCGATGCGGGGGTGGCGCGTATGACCATCAACGGAGCCCCGAGGAAGGTGGCGCAGACCCATACCCTGAGCGGTCGGTCTGTGTCGGGGACCACAGTCGATACGACGAACAGGATCACCGGGCTCGAAGCGGGCGAGTGTCGCGCGCTCACGGGCACGGAGTATCTGAGCCAGGAGAGTTTTCGGTCCTTGTGCCGAACGAAGCCCGAACCCGCGCCCGCCAAGGTCGGGGAAAGCCTGACCGATAAGCGCCAGCGCATCACGGGGAATTTGGTCGACCGGTCCGAAAACGTCACCGGCAACGAGCCGGGCTCCTGCCAGCGGGTGACCGGCACGGGGTACAACGGCCCGCAGCTTTGCGGCGGCGGGGTCGGCAAGGTCCAGACCATGACCGGCCTCGGCGGCGCGGGCGTCACGGGCACCGGGTTCGACAAGCTCCCGCAAACCACGGGTGACGATCGCGGGGAGTGCTGGCCCGTCACGGGAACTGCTTATCACGGGCGCGAGCACTATGCGCAGTGCGCGCGCACGCCGCAGGCGGGGGCCCAGAAGGTGGGCTTGACGCGCACCGGGACCGGGCTCCTCGTCAGCGGACCGCTCCTGGGTCCGGACGACGCGGTGACCGGCAACGAGGCGGGCGAGCACCTCGCGGTGACCGGCACCCCCTATGCGGGCCGGGAGGAGCGGCCGATGCCGCCAGCCGGAAGGCCGGCGGCAGGTCCGGGGACCGGCAAGACCGAGGGCTCCGAGGGCTCCTGCGGTGGCAAGGGCTCGTGTGGTTGCAAGGCGCGCTTTCAGGAACTCGAGGACCGGTTGCGGCTGTTGCAGGGGCAGGTGGCCTCGCCCGCACCGGGTCCGAGCAGCCAGCGCTTCGTCGCGACGGCCAAGGCCGCGGCGCCGGCGGACGTCTCACCGGTGCCGTCGGACTTCAGCGTGGTGCCTCCCGCGCAACAGGGCCGGTCGCGGATCACCGGGAGCGCCGGGGATGGCGGCCGGCGCATCACGGGGCCGATCAATCTGGGGGGCGGCCTTGTGACCGGCACGCCGGAATTCCGCAGCCGGGATGCGGTCGCTCCGCCCGCGCGCGCACCCGAGGCGTCAAGCCCCGCGGCGCCGGAAGACGGATCGCCCCCGGTCGCAGGCGCCTGGCGGATCACGGGCGATGACTGGAGCCGCGGGGACCGCGTGACGGGTACCGAGGGACATTGGGCGCAGGGGCGCAATCCGACCCAGCGCGGGGCGATCCGCAGCTGCGTGATGTCGGCGGTCGGAAACAAGGAGCGCCCGCTCGCGGTGCCGGTGCCCGAAGGCAAGATCACCGGCAGCAGCGGGAATACCCCGAAGGGGTCGGTCGTGACCTATTCGGGCGGAGCCCGGGGATGAGACCGGGTCGTTGGGCGGCGGGCCGGCCGCGTCACGAGGACGAGGGGTAAGCACCCATGGACACGCGGAAGTCTCTGGCCCTTCGGCGCGCGCGCTACGCTCCGGTGCCGCAGCACGCTCCCATCGGCATGGCGCAAGCCCGCCGGTTCGACGCGCCGCGGTCCGGGGCGGCCTACGCGCGCGCCGAGGGCCTAGAGCATCCCGCGTGCACGACGCTGCCCGAGCGCTCGTGCCGGCACGCCCTCGTGGATCGCGCCGAAAACGCCCGGTTATGGGAATGCGAGCAGGGCATCACCAACCGGTTCGATGCCATCGCCCCGACCCTGCAGGACATCGCGGGCTTGGGCCCGGGCCGTGCGTTTGCCGCGCGCGCCCAGGAGATGGCGCGCGAGCGCCTGGGGTTCGAGTTGTCGGCGCCGGTGCTGGAGCGGGCGTGGGTGCGGGGCCCGGACATGGGGGCGCTCTATGCCGAGGCGGTATTCGCCGCGCTGTCGAGCGCCGTGGCCCGGTTCTCGGAGCGCATCCGCGAGGAGGCGGCGGCGGGACAGAGTCTGGACTCGCTTTTGGTCGACTGCGGGTTCCACGCGGTGGACATTTCGGCGTGCTCGGATGGGCGATTGAAGGGCTTGTTCCCGTACATCCTGCGGCTGCCGGCGTCCACCCTGGTGCGGCGCAGCGCATTCGCGGGAGCGCTCTTCGACGTCGAAGAGGACGTCCGGCACTGGGAGCACGCCGAGCTGCGACGCGTCCGGGAGGGATTCCCGACCACGGCCGACGTCGGGAGCCGCTACCTCAAGGTCGCGGTGTACCACGGCAGTTCACGGGAACCCACGCGCGAGGGATGCGCCGCGCACGGCAGTGATCAACGGGTCGCGACGGAAGCGGCCTTGGCCCGGTTAGACGAATTTCGCACCGCGATCGAGAACGCGTTTTGTTGCGGGGCGGGGACCGACATCCTGCTCATCGGCGTGGACACGGATACGGACGCGATCCGCATCCACGTCCCCGACGCCAAGGGCGATGTCAGCGCGTACCGCTACGTCGACAACGCGGAGCTTTACCGCAACACCTTGGGATTGGACGCGGATCGCGCGCAGCTTGCGGTGTATGACGCAATCCGTGCCGCGAGCGAGACGAAGGGATGGGGCCATGGGGAGGGCATGCCGCACGACGGCATGCGCCGACTCATCGCGACTTTGCTCATCAACAATATGAGCCAGATCGAATACGTGGCCGAGTACCACGGCGGTTGGTACGGCGACATGGGGCACGGCGAGCGCTTTGTGAGCGTGGGAGACGGCTTCCCGGAGGTGCAGGTGCGCAACATCGCCTACTACGCGCGCGTGGACACGGTCGAGGAAGGGGCGCTCGATCTGGACGTCGGTGTGAAGATTTTCCGGCGTCTCAATGTCGAGCGGGGCTTGCCCATTCCGATGGCGCTGCATTACCGCTTCGATGGGCGCGTCCCGGGAAGCCGGGCGCGCATGGAGAACAAGATCCGGCGCGTCGCCGCGGCGATCCGCGGTCGTTATGCCGCTTTGGCGGAGCAAGGTCTTTTGTACTTGCACGGCAGCATTCAGGATCTGCCGCTCGGGAGCCCGATGGAGGAGGTCGCGCTGGCATGAAGATTATGCGGGTGGAAAAAACCCTGGTGTCCACGAATCGGATTGCCGGGATGGGACACCGCCCTTTGCTGGTCGTCCAGGAAAAAGAGGGCGGCGCGCGCTCGGTGGCCGTGGACGCCGTGGGGTGTATCCCGGGGGATTGGGTGATCTGTGTGGGGTCTTCTGCGGCGCGCGAGGCGGCCGGCAGCAAGGAATACCCTTCGGATCTCACCATTGTCGGCATCATCGACAACTGGGAGGCGCGGTGAGATGGAAATCATGCGCGTGGTTTCGGATCTGGTGGTGACGCGGCGCGTGCCCGGGCTCAAGCAGAGTTCCTTGCGGGTCCTGGCGGACAGCGCCGGCAAGCTCAATGTGGCGACCGATCCGGTCGGAGCGCCGCCCGGCAAGTGGGTGTTCACGGTGTCGGGGACGGCGGCGCGGTACGCGCAGGGAGATTTCGATGTCCACACCGATCTCACCATCGGCGGGATCATCGATTTTTGGATGCCGTAAGGCATGTTCGTGGTTATGGTCTGTGAGGAGGAATGACAATGGCAGATGTGACGGGTATTGCTCTGGGCATGATCGAGACGCGTGGCTTGGTGCCGGCCATCGAGGCGGCGGATGCCATGACCAAGGCCGCCGAGGTGCGCTTGGTCGGTCGTCAGTTCGTGGGCGGCGGCTATGTGACGGTGTTGGTGCGCGGTGAAACGGGTGCCGTGAACGCGGCGGTGCGCGCCGGGGCCGACGCCTGTGAGCGTGTGGGGGACGGTTTGGTTGCCGCCCACATCATCGCGC
>DAHWKH010000155.1 GCA_027343725.1 Acidiferrobacteraceae bacterium | reverse complement strand
GCGGGATCGTGGATCGCTACAAGGCGCTCATCGAGGCGCGCGTGAGTGCCGCCTGGGTCGCGGTGCCGGGCGCCCGGAATCTGCGTTGCGAGGTGGCAGTGCACGTTATCTCCGGGGGGCAGGTGGTGGGCGTGCGCATCCTGCGCTCGAGCGGCAATGCCGTGTTCGACCGCTCGGTGGTGGCTGCCATCTACAATGCCGTGCCGTTGCCGGTACCGCGATCCCAGGCGAAGCTCAGATATCTGAGCCACTTTCATTTCATCTTCAGAGCACCCAAAGGGTCTTCACCATGAATCGTTTCGTACGTCGCATGGGCGGGGCGTTATTGGTCGTGTTGTTCGGCGCGACCGCCGCCGTGGCCGCAGTCACCATCCATATCAATCATGGCTATGGCCAGGAATTCCCGATCGCCATCGTGCCGTTTCAGGGGCAGAAGGACTGGCCGCCCTCGCAACAGCCGGCGGCCATCGTCCGCCGGGACCTCGCCGGCAGTGGCTGGTTCGACTGCCTGCCGAGTCGCGATTATCTGAGCGATCCGCATCATCAAAACCAGGTGCAGTTCAACGACTGGCGGCTTGTGAAGGCCACCGCGCTTTTGATTGGCCATATGCAGCGGCTGAACGATGGGCGGGTGAACGTCGTGTTTCGACTGTACGACGTGGATAAAGGGGCGCAAATCCAGGGCCTGCAGTACACCGTCAGGCCCCGCGATCTGCGCGCAGTGGGGCACAAGATCGCCGACGCGGTGTACAAGGCCGTGACCGGGATGCGAGGCCCCTTCAATACCCGCATCGCCTTTGTGACGATGTTCCCGCACGGCGCGCCGGGCCATTTTCGCTACCGCTTGGAGATCGCCGACGCCGAGGGTCACGGCGCGCGCGTCATTCTGCGATCGGACCAACCCATCATGTCGCCACGCTGGTCCCCGCACGGGCGGCGGCTGACGTATGTGTCCTTCGAGAGCGGTTGGCCGGCGATTTACGTCCAGGACGTGGCGACCGGTCAGCGTCAAAAAGTGGCCGCTTATCGGGGCATGAACAGCGCCCCCAGTTTTTCCCCCGGCGGGCGGCACTTGGCCCTCTCCCTCGGGAAGGGCGGTTACCCGGAGGTCTATGTGCTCAATCTGGTTAACCACAACCTGCGCCAATTGACCTTCGGGCCCAGTATCAACACCGAGCCGGCGTGGTCGCCGGGAGGCGGGCATATCGTGTTCACCTCAAACCGCAGCGGGGGCCCGCAGATCTATGAAATGACGTCCAACGGGCATCACAAGCATCGGCTCACGTTCCATGGCCGCTATAATGCCGATGCGACGTTTTCCCCGAACGGCAAATGGCTAACCCTGGTAAGTCGGCGTCAGGGCCAGTATCATGCTGCTGTGTTTGCACTGGCGAACTCAACCCTGGATATTCTGACGACAACCGGGCTGGATGATTCCCCCTCGTTCGCGCCGAACGGGCAGGAGATTTTGTACAGCACGGTCGTGGGGGGACACCGGGTTTTGGCGACTGTTTCGTTGAACGGCCGGGGTCGTCGTATACTGGGGATAAGAGGGGGGAACATCAGCGGTCCCGCTTGGTCGCCATTTCGTCATCCCTAAAAATGGAAGGAGTGGTGTAATGAAAATGAGTAAAAAGGCGTTAATGGTCATAAGCTTGGCAGCTTTGGCCGGATGTGCCACGAAGGAGGCGGTCAAGCCTCACAAGGCCACCACGACACGGAGCAGTAGCGCGCAGGCGAGTGCCGCGGGTCAATCGAGCCAGGCCCGGAGCCGGAGCATGAGCAGCGCGTCCCTGACGAGTTTTTCGCATTTCGTGCATTTCCGCACCAACAGCGCGGTGATCAGCGGCGTCAACCGCAAGGTCGTCAAGGAGAATGCGGACTACCTTGAGGCCCACCCGAACACGCGCGTGCGCCTGGAAGGCAACACCGATGAGCGCGGGACGGCGCAGTACAATATGGCGCTCGGTTGGCGCCGCGCCGATGCGGTGAAGCACATGCTCGAGGTTCTGGGCGTGTCCGGTAAGCAGCTCACGACCATTTCCTTCGGCAAGTCGCGGCCGCTCGCGATGGGGAACAATCCGAAGGCCTGGGCGGTCAACCGCCGCGTGTATTTCGACTACAAGTACTACAGCAAGGGGTAAAAGCAATGGGTGTGCGCTGGATTCGTGTCTCGGGGGGCTTGTTGCTGGCGACCACGATTCTGACGGTTCCCGCCCTGGCGCACGATCGGCGCGCACCCATTATCTCCGTGTCCACCAACGGCCGCGGTTCCTCGCGCTCGGGCCTGCTGACCTTGATGCAGACCTTGCACGGCATGCGGGATCAGCTCCGTGGTCTGGAGAATCAGCTCGAAATCGAGAACCACCGCATCGCGCGCTTACGGGCGCAGCAGCAGACATTTTTTGCAGAGTTCTATCACGAACTCGCGCATAAGGGTCAGGGGGCCGCGACGGGGCCCGTGACGCTCACGCCGCCGGGCGCGGCGGGCGGGGCGAGCCGCAAGCGGCGTCAACGCCCGAATCCCAGCGTCACGGTCATTCCGCCGAACGCCAACGCCGCTCCCGTGACGCACGCCCACAAGGGCGACGCGGCGCTTGCCTACCGGCATGCCTTCAATCTTCTGCGTACCGGCCGCTACCGGCACGCGGTATCGGCGTTCCAGGGCTTTCTCGCGCACTATCCGACGAATAAGCGCGCGGATAAGGCCCAATATTGGGTGGCCGAGACCGATTATGTCGAGCGGCAGTATCCGCAGGCCCTGAGCGCCTTCCGGCGCCTCGTGCACCAGTACCCGCATAGCAAGAAGGTCCCGAATGCCCTGTTGAAAATGGGGTATATCGCGAAATGGCAGGGCCATGCCGGTAGGGCGCGCACGACCTGGCAGTCGCTGATCGCGCATTACCCGAACAGCATGGCCGCGCAAGTCGCACGCAATTCGCTCGCAAGCCTCGCGCCCGCCAAGTAAGGCGACGTTCGCCCGCGGTCGCGGGCGCGGTAGAATGCGCCTCATGGCCCAGGATTTGCGCGTCACCGAAATCTTCTATTCCCTGCAAGGCGAGGCCCGCAGCGTCGGGTGGCCGACGGTGTTCGTGCGCCTCACCGGTTGCCCGCTGCGCTGCCGGTATTGCGATACGGCGTATGCCTTCCATGGCGGCAAGCGCCGGGATCTGGCGGAGATCCTGCACGAAGTGGGCGCCTACTCACCGCGCTTTGTCACAGTGACGGGCGGCGAGCCTTTGGCGCAACCCGCCGCGCGTACCCTCCTGGCCGCTCTTTGCGACCGGGATTACGAGGTCTCGCTCGAGACGAGCGGGGCCTTGCCGATCGCCGGGATCGACGCACGCGTGAGCGTCGTGCTGGACGTAAAAACGCCCGGGTCGGGTGAAGTCGAGCGCAATCTCTACGACAACTTCGCGGCGCTGAAGGCCAAGGATCAGATCAAGTTTGTGATTACCGATGCCGGGGATTACGAGTGGGCACGGGCGCTGGTGGCGGAGCACGGCCTGACGGCGATCTGTGAGGTGTTGTTTTCCCCGGTCCACGACCGCTTGCCGCCGCCAACGCTCGCCGACTGGATCTTGCGCGATCGGCTGCCGGTGCGCTTCCAGGTGCAACTCCACAAGATTTTGTGGGGAGACGCCCGTGGGCGCTGAGCGCAAGGCGGTCGTGCTGTTGTCCGGGGGGCTCGATTCCGCGACCACGCTCGCTTGGGCGCGCCGGGACGGTTTTGTCTGCTATGCGCTTTCCTTCGATTACGGGCAACGGCATCGGGGGGAATTGGACGCGGCGCGCGCGGTGGCGCAGAGCCTCGGGGCGGCCCTCCACCGGATCGCGACCCTCGATATGGGGTTCATCGGGGGCTCGGCCCTGACGGACCGGGCCTTGCCGGTGCCGAGCGAACCCAGCCCCGGTATCCCCATCACCTACGTGCCCGCGCGCAACACGGTCTTTCTGGCCACGGCCTTGGCGTGGGCCGAGGCCCTGGGGGCCCACGATCTGTTTATCGGCGTGAACGCGGTCGACTACTCCGGTTACCCCGACTGCCGGCCGGCGTTTCTCACCGCGTTCGAGGAACTCGCCAATTTGGCCACCAAGGCCGGCGTGGAGGGCACGAAGTTCCGGGTCCACGCGCCGCTCGTGACGCTCTCGAAGGCCGAGATCATCCGCATGGGGGTGTCGTTGGGCGTCGATTACGCCCTCACCTTGTCCTGCTACGCGCCTAGCGAGGAGGGGCGTCCCTGCGGTCGCTGCGATGCCTGCCGCTTGCGCGCCAAGGGGTTTGCCGAGGCGGGTCTGGCCGATCCGTCTTGTGTTTGACAGAGGCGGCCTCTCTCAGAATAATGGCCGTCTTTCGGGCCGTTAGCTCAGTCGGTAGAGCATCTGACTTTTAATCAGGTGGTCGTTGGTTCGATCCCAACACGGCCCACCAATAACGCAGAACCAATCAAGCACTTACAGCCATTTCCCGAAACGTTCCCTTCTCCGCCCAATCGTCTGCGGGGTTTTGCGGGACCACTCTGCTGGCCGCCGTGTTTGGCCCGGCCCGCGCGGACGTATCGTGAGGCAGCGACGCCGTTAGCACTGGGATCAACCGAGTCACCGGCGACCGCGGTCCGTAGCGCCGGAGTCATCGAGCTCCCGCTCGAGCTGCCCGGTCTCGATCCAGTGGTGAACCGTCCGGCGGCTCACGCCCAGCGTGCGCGCGAGCTCCGTTTTGGTCAGGCCCTGCTCCAAATAGTGACGCAATAGCATACGATGCTCCCGTGTGTACATGGGTCGCTCCCTCCGTGTTCCCGGAGCGCCCACTTTGCCAAAGTGAGCAATTTTCGTCCGCCATATCTGTGCAATTTACGTCCGCCGCTAACAGCCAGTGTTTTCGTAAATGCGCCGTCCCCGGTATTGCTTGTCGATATGCCAGACTCCGTTACGCTTGATAACCGCGCTAGGGTAAACGAACCGGCAGGGAGAAGAGGCCGAAGTACCGAGGGGATTGAATATGCATTCACGCGGTAAATGAACCAGCGGGGTCGGTCGGAACACTCCCTATGGCGATATTTGTACCGGGTGGATTTCGTCACGCAGGCGGGCACCAAGGCGGTACCGGTGCGGTCGGTATGGATGATGCGCAAGGGTGAGATGGCGCCCCGCTTGGTCAGTTGTTACGTGCGGAAGTCCGCATTGCGAGGCGGAGCATGAAAACGCTCGACGTGGTCGCTTTGGTCAAGGACTATCCCGGGGAAAGATTGCGGTGCGGACAGGTCGGCACCATCGTGGATACGCCCGCCCCGGGTGTCTTTTTGGTGGAATTCGCGGACGTGGAAGGAGAACCCTACGCCTTCCTCGCGACGCCCGAGACCGATTGGCTTGCGCTTCACCGTCCCACTCTCGAGGTCGTATAGTCCACGGCCGCACCGTCCGGTCGAAAGCGGGCTGGCCAAGCTCCTGACACCGGCCACGGGCCGGATGGGCTCGTGTGCCGGCGCCTCAGGAGAGATGTGCTCCACCAGGCGAATCAAGACAGCGGCCTGGGCGTCGGGGCGCGCGCGACCCTGTTCCCAGTTTTCCAGGGTTCGCTCAGGGATGCGTAGGGCGCGGGCGAACACCGCGCGCGAGAGATTCAGGCGCTGGCGCAGCGCGAGAATCTCGC
>DAHWKH010000113.1 GCA_027343725.1 Acidiferrobacteraceae bacterium | reverse complement strand
GGCGCGCGCCCACGCGACGTGCGATCTCGCGGTAGATCTGCGCGATGCGCCCGTCGGGGTCGGCCACCACCGTGGGCCGCCCGCCATCGGCGTCCTCGCGAATGTGCAGATCGAGCGGCAACGCGCCCAGAAAATCCACCTCGTACTGCTCGGACATCCTGAGACCGCCTCCGGCGCCGAAGATGTGCTCCTCGTGCCCGCACTGGCTGCAGATATGGGTGCTCATGTTCTCGATGATCCCCACCACCGGAATCTCCACCTTCTCGAACATCTTGAGGCCCTTGCGCGCATCGAGCAAGGCGATGTCCTGAGGGGTCGTCACGATCACGGCCGCCGTCACCGGCACCTTCTGCGCCAGGGTCAGCTGGATGTCGCCCGTGCCCGGGGGCAGGTCGACCACGAGGTAATCGAGGTCCTTCCAATGCGTGTCCCGCAACAACTGCTCGAGGGCCTGGGTCACCATCGGTCCGCGCCAGATCATCGGCGTCTCTTCGTCGATCAAATAACCGATCGACATCGACTGCAGATGATAGCTCGTGACCGGCTCCATCGTCCGGCCGTCCTTGGACTCGGGTTTCGCGTGCGCGCCCAGCATGCGCGGCTGGCTCGGCCCGTAAATGTCGGCGTCGAGGATGCCGACGGATGCGCCTTCCGCGGACAAGGCGAGCGCGAGATTGACCGCGGTCGTCGATTTCCCGACGCCGCCCTTGCCGGATGCGACGGCAATGATGTTCTTGACCCCCGGGATCGGCTTCACCCCTTTCTGGACCCCGTGCGTCACGATCCGTGACTCGATGTGCACGGTCACGTCCGTCACCCCGGCGATCGCCCGCACCTTCTCGGCGAGCTGTTCCGAGAGCGCATCCCGGGACCCCTTCGCCGGGTAGCCGAGCTGAACCTCGATACTCACCCGCCCGCCCTCGATGGTGATCCCCTTGACCGCCTTCGCGGTCACGAGATCCTGTTCCAGATACGGGTCGATGACGTCCTTAAGGGCCGTTTCCACCTGCAGTTGCGAGACGTCCGCCATGATGGTGCTCTCCTCAGAAATCCTAGCAAAACACTGGGGTTTAAGGGCCGCATGCTACACCTTGTCGCGGAAAATCGAAACCGACGGCGGCGATTTTCCACCCGCCCGGGCGGCCCCCGCCCATCCCCGGCGGCCCCGCCGCCGCCCGGCCTTGGCCCCGTGCGGTCAACCTGATACCGTGCGGGCTTCCAAGGGGAAGCCTGATGCGAAACGAACGCAAGATTCTCGTGACGAGCGCGTTGCCTTACGCCAACGGGCCCATTCATCTGGGCCACCTAGTCGAATACATCCAGACCGACATCTTTGTCCGCTACCACAGGCTGCGCGGACGGGTGTGCTATTACGTCTGCGCCGACGACACGCACGGCACGCCGGTGATGCTCAAGGCCGAGCAGGAGGGGGTGTCCCCGGAGGCCCTGATCGCGACCGTGGGCGCCGAACACGCGCGCGCCTTCGCCGACTTCGGGATCTCCTTCGACCGCTTCGGGTCGACCCACAGCGAGGAAAACCGGCGGCTGTCCGAGATCTTTTACACGCGGCTGCACGAGGCGGGCCATATCGCGGTGCGCGACGTCGAGCAGGCCTTCGACCCGGTCAAAGGGCTGTTTCTGCCCGATCGCTTCATCAAAGGTGAGTGCCCCCGCTGCCATGCCGAGGACCAATACGGGGATTCCTGCGAGGCCTGCGGCGCCACCTACACCCCGAACGACCTCATCCATCCGCGCTCGGCCTTGAGCGGCGCCGAGCCGATCACGAAGCGCTCCACGCACTACTTCTTCAAGCTCAAGGACTTCGCCTCCGACCTCGCGGACTACACCCGGTCCGGGAGTTTGCAGGCCGAGGCAACGCACAAGCTCGACGAATGGTTCACGCAGGGGCTGAACGATTGGGACATCAGCCGCGATGCGCCCTACTTCGGCTTCCGCATCCCCGACACCGAGGATAAATACTTCTATGTGTGGCTGGATGCGCCCATGGGCTACATCGCCACGTTCTGGCAACTGCGCAACGCCCTCGAGGGCCGCGAACTCACCCCGGAACAAGTGTGCGCGCAATGGGGCGAGCACGAGATCCACCACTTCATCGGCAAGGACATCCTGTATTTTCATGCCCTGTTCTGGCCCGCCATGCTCACGGCCGCGGGGTTCGCCAAACCGAGCGCCATCCACGCCCACGGATTCCTCACCATCAACGGCAAAAAAATGTCCAAATCACGCGGGACCTTCGTCACCGCGCGCGCCTACCTGGACTGCCTGCCGCCCGAGTATCTGCGCTATTACCTGGCGGCAAAACTGAACGGCGCCATCGAGGACATCGATCTGCACTGGGAGGACTTCCGGGCCCGCATCAACGCCGATCTCGTGGGCAAGCTCGTCAATATCGCGAGCCGCACGAGCCAGCTTCTGGCGAAGCACCTGGACAACGCCCTCGGCGAGACCCTCGTCGATGCGCCCTTGTACGAGGAGTTCCTGCTCGCGGGTGAAACCATCGGCCGGCATTACGAGGCCCGCGAAACGAGCCGCGCCGTCAAGGCGGTGATGGACCTCGCCGACCGCGCCAACCGCTACGTGGACGAGGCCCGGCCGTGGGAGATCGCGCGCGCGGTGCAACGCCGCGGCGAATTGCAGGCGGTGTGCACCCAGGCGCTCAATCTCTTCCGCGTCCTCATCGCCTACCTGAAGCCCATCCTGCCTCAGACCGCAAGCGCGGTCGAAGACTTTCTGGGGGGGCCCGAACTGACGTTCGAGAGTATCAAGACCCCAAGGCTCGGGCAGACGATCAAACCCTACCGCCACCTCTTGACGCGCATCGAAGCCGCGGACCTGAGGCCGCTCGCGGGGGACACGGCGGAACCAAGCCCCAAGCCCACCCGCCCGAAGCCCGCGCCCCAGGATGCGCGGCCTCAGACCCTCACCATCGAGGAGTTCGGGCGTCTCGATTTGCGCGTCGCGCGGGTTGCGCATGCCGAGTACGTGACCGGCGCCGACAAGCTCTTGAAACTCTCGCTCGACCTGGGCGAGGAGCGGGTGCGCACGGTGTTCGCCGGCATCCGCGGCGCCTATGAACCGGACGCCCTCATCGGCCGCCTGGTCGTATGCGTCGCCAACCTCGCGCCGCGCACCATGCGTTTCGGGGTCTCGGAGGGTATGGTGCTCGCCGCAAGCGATGGCGAGGGGCCTTTCCTGATCGCGCCGGACTCGGGCGCCCGCCCCGGCTCGCCCGTGCGCTGAACCGTCCCGCGAGGTCGCCTATGGATGGGCTCCTGTTGAGCGGCGGCATCGAGAGCACGACCCTGCTCTACGAGCACGCGCGCACGGCCCATGCGCTCTTCATCGATTACGGCCAGCGCGCGGCGCGCGCCGAGCGCGCCGCGGCCCGGGGCGCGTGTGCGCGCCTTGCGGTCCCCTTGACGTGCCTCGATGCGCGCGCGCTCAGCGCCGGCATCGCCGCACCGGGTCTCCTGAGGGCCCATGTGCCGCTCGCCGCGCGCAATCTGTTCGCGGTGAGCCTCGCCGCCAACTGGGCCCTCCACCACCACGCGCGCGCGATCCTGCTCGGCCTACAGAAAGACGACCGGGACCACCCCGAAGGGCGCCCTGCCACTATCCAGGCCCTCGAGGCCTGCCTTGCGGCCCTCGGGGTCGCGCTCCTCACCCCCTATGCCGAGCTCACAAAGCGCGAGGTGGTGGCGCGTGGGCGCGCCCTGGGGATCGATTACGCCGCGACCTACAGCTGCCTCCTCGGCCATCGCAGGCCCTGCGGGCGCTGCCCCCAGTGTCGCGCGCGCCAGGCCGTGCTGTAGCGCCGGGCGCGCTTGCAGTTTGGCGCGAAAACGGCACACTCGCCCGATGGCGCAAACCTCGCTTCGCTCGCTCATGGCCGTGCTCCCGCAGACGCAGTGCGGCCGCTGCGGGTTTCCCGGCTGCCGGCCCTACGCGCGGGCCCTCTTGCGCGGCACCACGAGCCCGAATCGCTGTCCCCCGGGCGGCGAATACACACGCCTGGCCTTGAGTGCGCAGCTGCAATGCGCGCCCCCCGACTGGCCGCCCGGCCTCGGGCCCGAGTCGCGCACGCGCGTGGCCATCGACCCCGCGCGCTGCATCGGCTGCGCGCGCTGCCTGCCGGCCTGCCCGGTCGATGCCATCGTCGGGGCGCTCGGTCAGCTCCACGCCGTCATCGCGTCCGAATGCACGGGCTGCGGCCTGTGCCTGCCGCCGTGCCCGGCGGACTGCTTCACGGTCCTGCCCCACCCGGGACCCGACTGCGGACCGTGGCCCGACCGTTCGACCGAGGAGGCCAGGCGCGCGCGCTGGCGCCATGCGCGCAGCCGCCGGCGCGCCGCCAAGCGGGCCCGCCCGGAGTCGGCGCGCGGCGCGCGCGAACGCAAACGCGCGGAGATTCGGGAGGCCCTCGAACGCGTCCGCCGCAAACGCGGTTGGCAAGGGGGCGCCCGCGACCGTAAAATACCCCCGGCCGAGTAGGCCATCCTGTCTTGCGAGGAGTTTCCATGTCCGGACATTATCCCTTTGGCGGCAAAGCCAACCGCATTACGGTCTTTGCGTTCTTTGAAAAACATCAGATGAGCCTCGAGCTGCAAGAGCGCTATTACAAGTGGTGGTTCGATTTCGCGAAGAACGCCGTGGATCAGGACCCCGACCTCAAGGCCGCGCGCGGCGTCGATTTTCAGCATTACCCCTTCGGCCAACACGCCGAGACCAACTTTCATCTCCACGATTACCAGTGGGCGACGGCCATGGCCGACCTCGGCGCCTTCATTGTCGATGTGATCCTCCCGAAACTCTCCCACGAGGATCAGGAAAAGGTGGCGCACGACCATGAGGCCCTCCTCCAAACCCTCGAGAAGGAACGGGAGGCCTCGCCGCGCGCGCCGGTGCCCGATGTCGGCCGCTACCGGCACGTCTGACACCCGGGTTCGTCTGGGGCCGAAGCAACGGGAGATCCTGTTCGAACGGCTCCAGGCGCATAACCCGAAGCCCACCACCGAACTGCAGTACGCGACCCCGTTTCAGTTGCTCGTGGCCGTGATCCTGTCGGCCCAGGCCACCGACCGCAGCGTGAACCAGGCCACCGGCCCGCTCTTTCGGGCGGCCCCCGACCCCGAAAGCCTGCTGGCGCTCGGCGAAGACCGCTTGAAGGGCTATATCCGCGGCATCGGACTCTATAACACCAAGGCGCGCAACATCCTCGCCACCTGCGAGCGCCTGATCCGCGACCACGGCGGGAGGGTCCCCGACCGGCGCGCGGCATTGGAGGCCCTGCCGGGCGTCGGTCGCAAGACCGCGAACGTGATCCTGAATACCGCCTTCGGCCAGCCCACGATCGCCGTCGATACCCATATCTTCCGGGTGGCCAACCGCCTGGGGCTGGCCCCGGGGCGCACCGTACGGGCCGTCGAGGACCGTCTGGCGCGCCTCGTCCCTCCGCGTTTTCGCGCCCAGGCCCACCACTGGCTCATCCTGCACGGGCGCTACGTCTGCAAGGCCCGCGCACCCGCCTGCGACCGTTGTGTTCTCTATGATTTGTGCAAGTATCGGGATAAAGTAAAGACATGGACGGCGTCAGAGTGGCCACAGGGATCAGCCGGGGACCCAGGCCCCAGGCGGGAATCGCGGCAAACGCGATCGAAAAGGCGCTCACGCGCGCGCACCTGACGACGGCCCGCTCCGTCATCCTCTTTCTGACGCACCACTTCGCCGCCGACCCCCAACCGGCCCTGCGGGCGGGCGGGCGCGCGGCGGGCTGCACGCAAATCGTCGGCTGCACCGCCGCCGGGCTCCTGACGGACGAGGAATGGGTCCTGGACGCGCCGGCGGCCGCGGCGATGGTATTCGGCGGCAACGGCTTTCTCGGACACGTCCGCAAAAACGACGACGACGCGGTATTGAGCCTTGCCTCGCCCGACCATCTCGGCGCGGACTGGCTGGATGAGAACGTCCGGCGTCTGGGGGCGATCGCGGGCGACGTCGTGGGCCAAGGCCCGTTCCGGGTCTGGTCGGGCGGGCGGGTACGCGATCGCGGGTGGGCGGAGGTGGCGATGCGCGGCGTCGAGGCGAGCCTCGGGGCCTCCCAGGGGGTCCGCGCCCTCACATCCCCGATCGAGGTGGCCGAGGTGCACGACTACGACGTCCTGAAGCTCGGTCACTATCCGGCGCTCAACGTCCTGGTACAGTCTTTGCCGATCGGCGTGCGCGAGATGGACCGCATCCCCTTGCACCTCATCATGGGCGGCGTCACCTTCGGCGACCCCATGACCGCCATCAAGGACGGCCGCTACCGCTTGAATCACATCGTCGCGGCCAACCTGAGCGAGCAATCGATCACCTTCGCGCAACGCTTGAGCCGGGGCGAGCGCCTCTTTTGGGCCATGCGCGACACACTCGCGGCGGAACGCGATCTGCGCGCGATGATCGAGCGCGCCGCGCATGGCCTCACGGGTCCTCCGCATTTCGGCCTCCTGTTCCCGTGCATCGGCCGCGGGCCCCACTTCTACGGCGACAGCGACCGGGATCTCGACCTCGTCAAGCACCGCTTCCCCGGGATGCCCCTGATCGGCGTCTACGGAAACGGGGAGATCGGACCGCTCGACGACGCGAACCACCTCTATCAGTACTCGGCGGTCCTCGGGCTGTTCCGAGAGGCATCCGCGGGCCTCGTCTGATGTGGTCGCAGGATCGCGCGCGCCTGCGGGGCGTGTTCTACACGGCCTGGAAACACTTTCAAGCCCAGGCGCCGCTCGCGGGCGTCGAAACCGTCATCGTCGAGACGTTGCTCGCGCACCCGGAATACCAAGCGTTGTTCGCGCGCGAAGAGGTCACCGAACATGAGGGCGGCGAGAACAACCCCTTTTTGCACCTCGGTCTCCATATCGCCCTTGCCGAACAGATCGCCACCGACCGGCCGGCGGGGATCGTGGGCGAGTGGCGGCGGATCCGGGACGCCGCGGGGGACACACATCGCGCCCAGCACATGATGATGACCTGTCTGCAGGACGTCCTGTGGGCGGCCCAAGCCGGGCGGCGCGCACCGGATG
>DAHWKH010000012.1 GCA_027343725.1 Acidiferrobacteraceae bacterium | reverse complement strand
GCGAAGTCCCCCATGTACGGCAGGAGCTCTTCCTTGCGCACCGGGCTCGGCGGACCGGCGGGGACATGGATGATGCGGATCCCCTGCCCCCACGAGACCACTTCCGGAACGGCGCTGTCGTCGCGGCGCGTGAAGACATCGACGAGGAGGCCCTTTTGGGCGAGCCGGCGCGCCAGCTGGCCGACATACACGTTCTGGCCGCCGCAATCGCAGCCGCCGAGCACGGCGAGTGGCGAGGCGTGCTCACTGATCAGCGCGATCCGCTCAATCATATCGGCCTCCTGCCGCGTATCGGGTCTCGCGCGCGGGGCGCAATCGCACCGCCGCGGCCAAGGCCTGATCCCAGTCGCGCGCAAAGCGTGCAAGCGACAAATGACGCGCGGCGTAGGCGCGCGCGCCCTCCCCCAGCACCTGCGCCCGCGCGCGATCCCTCAGGAGATCGCGCATGTACGCGATCAGCCGTTCGATATCGGTATCGACGTAGCCCGAGACGCCGTGGCGCACGACCGCCGGCATCTCGGTGGTCGCGAACCCGACGACCGGCAGACCGACCGCCAGGGCCTCGCAGACCGCAAGCCCGAGACTCGTGTAGCGAATGGGATTGAACAAGAACCGGTAGCGCGCCATCAGGGCCGGTAGCGCGTCGGCCGGGACCTCCCCCAAGCCCCCGAGCGCTTCGGATCCGATGCCGACGAGATCGAGTGGGACCCGTTCGCGCGCGGCGAGGAAGAGATCGAGCCCCAGGCGACGGCCGCGTTTGGCGAGATCGTTGACGACCACGAGGCCTTTGGGGATCTCGCCCGTGTAACGCACCTCCGTCGGCACGCTGACACCGTGCCGGACGACGCGCACCGGCGTGCGGCCGTTATCCCACATCAGGGCATTGAACGCCGTCACATGCACAAGCACCATCGTCGGGTCATCGACGATGTGGCGCGTATCGGTGGGCCCCTGTCGGGGCGGGTCGTGCTCGAGATAGAGCTGCGGCAAGGCGCGCTGCGAGGCGCTCAAAAGCGCGTACTGATCGCGCTCGTAGGGCCCTTGCGATTGGAACACCACGGCATCGAGGTCCAGCCGTTTCAGCTCATCGGCCCCCACCTCCTTCAGGTTGTGCGGCCACGCCCGCCCCGGCGGGCGGCCGCCGTAACCCTCCGGCCGGCCGGGCTTCACCGGCACGTAGACCGTGTGCGGCAGTTGGCTCAGGTAATAGAGATAGCTGCCATGCACATGCCACGTCAGGATCCGCAATCGCGCGCCCGTCATGGGGCGGCTGCCTGCCATAGGCCCTCCTCCGTTGCCCGCCAAAGATCCCGTACGCCCCGCAAGAGCGCGTCGTCGGCAAGCCCGCATCGGGCGTCCAGGACCCGATGCCGCGCACGCGCCTTGGGTGCCCAGCGGGCGGGGTCGGACCCCACGACCACGACCAGGCTCGGCGTCGCCAGTGCCGCGCACAGATGCGAGGGGCCTGTGTCGTGGGTGATGACAAAGCGCGCCCCACGGATGAGGACGCCCAAGGCCCCAAGCGTGGTTCTGCCGATCGCGTTCACGACTCCGGGGATCCCGGCCAGTATCGCGGCATCGGCCTCCTCCGCGCGCGTGCCCGTGAGGACCACTGGGATGCGCGCGCCAAGCCAGGCCACGGCCTTAGCGAACCGATGTCCCGGCAGGCGCCGTCTGGCATCACGCGCGCCGGCGTGAACGATCACATAGGGATGCTTTACGAGCGCGCATAGGTCCGCATGGCCCTTCAGATCGGCCTCATCGGAGGCCCCGAGCGGGAACTCGAGATCGTCCGAGCCGTGCGCGCCCAAGGCCGCCATGAGCGCCAGCAAGCGATCGATCTCATGGCCCTCTCGCGGATACACGAGCGTGTTCGCGGTCCACTCTCCATCCCCCGCTACGAAACCCGCGTAATGGCGCGCGGGCCACTCGCGCACGAGGGCGTTGGTCACGCGCCCGTCGCCATGCAGTTGTACGAGCCACGCGAAGTCGCCCGGGAACGCCGCGCGAAAGGCCTCGTAGCGCGCGCGTGGGGTCTCGGTCTCGGGCAATTGCGGATGACCGGGGAAGACGAGACAATCGTCGATGTAGGCCGAAAAACGCCGAGCGAACGCCTCGATCCCCGGCAGGCCGATCACGGTGATGCGCGCGCGCGGGCAGAGCGCGCGCAAGGCCCTCAAGGCCGGAACCGCGCAGAGCATGTCCCCGAGGTGCAATGCCCGGAAAACGCCGATGCGCCCGTCGCAGGTGCCAAGCGGCGGAGTGCTCCTCCGAATGTTCGGGTCTCTATCCGCCATGGTGACGTGCCGTGAGATGACAATTGTGTCGGCGTGATTGAAAATGGGATTTCAGTCAGCGCGAACGAGACTTTATAGCGCTAGGACTGCTGTCGAATCAGTCAAACGGCGGAGCGCGCCTGCGGGCGCCCGGACGGAGGTGTGTGTGATTCGAAACTTCGGCGACCACGCCGCCAATGAGAGGACCTATCTCGCCTGGGTGCGCACGGGTGTCGCCGTGATGGCCTTCGGCTTCCTCGTGGAGAAGTTCGATATCTTTCTGACCTACATCGCGCGCGCCCTGCATCACACGGGCCGGCACCCGGAACTGCCCATCGCCCAGGCCCTCGGCATGGGCCTCGTGGTCCTGGGCATCCTCATGATGGTGGTGGCCACGTTCCGCTTCGTATGGATCGGACGCGTGCTCGACGCGCCCGACATGCGCGATCGCTTAAACCCGCTCCCCTATGTCCTCATGGTCGCGGCCCTCGCCCTCATCGGCGTGAGCCTGCTCGTCTATCTCACGCACGTCGGCGTGCGACCGTAAGCGCTTCGCCAAGTCCCTCACAGCCGGCGCGCGGCCGCCACGCGCAACTCGCCTTGCGGATCGGGGACGAGCTCCACGCGATCGTAATGTCCGCAGCGCTTCAAGAGCCGCTCGAGGGACGGCGCCTGGCCGACGCCCATCTCCAGTAGGAGCGAGCCCCCGGGGCGAAGGAAGGGCGCGGCCTCGTGCACGAGGCGTTGATAGATCGACAGACCATAAGGGCCGCCGTCGAAGGCTTGGCGCGGCTCGTGGGTCAAGAGATCGCGGCGCTCGCGATGGAGCCGCGAGCTCGAGATGTAGGGCGGGTTGCAGACCACGACGTCACAGGCGCGCACGCCTGCGGCCTCGAGGGGCGCAAACAGATCGCCGAAGGTCACGTGCACGCGCCCCTCGAACCCCAGGCTGTGGATATTGCGGAGCGCCAAAAGCGCGCAGTCCTCCATGAGGTCGCTCGCCCACACCGAGGCTTTAGGCACGGCCTGGGCGATGCCGCAGGCGAGATTCCCGGACCCGCAACACATGTCGATGACGCGCACGGGCCGTGCATCTTCGCTCGACGCCTCCCGCAGGCGCGCGACCGCCTCCCAACCGAGGAGCTCGGTCTCGCTGCGCGGGATCAACACCCCGTCTTTGACGGCGATCTCGATGCCCATGAAACGCTGGCGTCCGAGGACATAGCTTAACGGGGATCCGGATGCGCGTTTGCGCGCCATCGCCAGGGCGCGCTCGTGCAGGGCGTCGCGGCTTATCCGGCGCGCGGCGTGCACGATGCGCTCGCTCTCGCACTGCGGATCACCGATCCCACCGGCCCACAGAATCTCTTGCACCCTCGAAAGCGTGCTGTCTTCTTCCGCGATATCCACGCCCGTCTCTCCTCGCTCACCGCCGCCATCCGGCCATTCCGGCTGCTTCCCGCCTGCGACTGTCGCTTATTTGCGGGGTCGGGATCGCCTGTCTTAAGGCGGATAAGCGGACGGGACGCTATCCCCCGGGGAGGGAGATGCCGGTGACCTTCTTGTAGAGCGACACCGCGTAACTGTCGGTCATCCCGGAAATGAAGTCCGTGACGCGCAGCAGCCGCTCGTAGGGATCGTCGCTCTCGGCCCCGTGGGGCCCGAGGAATTGCGCCGGGATCAGCTTGAGGCGCATGCGCTCGCGCGCGTTCGCGCGCCCGTGGGCGTGCGCCTCGACCGCGCCCGTGAACACCGCCAGCAGCCCCGCCAGGACCTCGAAGCCCGCGGCCTCGATCTCGATCACGGGCGGCGCCATGTAGATGCGCGCCTCACCGAGCGCGCGCAACGCCTGCATGCCGTCGGCGGCATCCACCCGCGAGAGGAGCGGCTCATCGCAAGCGCCGCGCCGCAGATCCGCCTCCACCTCCAGAAACCGCCGCGCGGCCTGCTCGACCAGGGTGTTGATGCTGCGCGCGCGCAGGTACTCCATGCGGCCCTTGTCGTCTCCGAGGGTCGCGAGGCGCTCATCGAGGCGCGCATCCGCGATGATGCCCGCGAGCACGGCCTTGACCTCGTCGTAGCGCAGGATCCCCAGGCGATAGGCGTCTTCGACGTCGACCACGTGATAACAGATGTCATCGGCCGCCTCCACGAGGTAGGCGAGCGGATGCCGCACCCACGAGCCATCGCCGCGCGCGGTGAGCGCGAGGCCGCGGGCGACCGCGGCGAAATGATCGCGCTCGGCGAGCAGGAAGCCCTGCTTACGGACGCTCACGCCCGTCGCCTGTCCGGTATAGGCCGCGGGGCGCGGGTACTTGGTAAAGGCCCCGAGGGTCGCGAGCGTGAGCTGCAGACCGCCCGGGTTCGCCGGGCTTTGCAGGCGCGTCAGGATGCGGAAGCCCTGAGCGTTGCCCTCGAACCGCAAAAAATCCGCCTTCTGGTCTTCCGTGAGGGCCGCAAGCGACGCCTGGCCCGCGGGGTGGCTTTCAAAAAACAAGCGGATGGCATCTTCACCGGAGTGTCCGAACGGGGGGTTGCCGATGTCGTGCGCGAGGCAGGCCGCGGCCACCATGGCGCCGAAGTCCGAAGGCGCGACCCCATGCTGGCCGAGCTCTCGATAGCGTTGCAGAAGGACCGCGCCGACGAGCGTGCCGAGAGAGCGCCCGACACTCGCCGCCTCGATGCTGTGTGTCAGGCGCGTGCGCACGTAATCGCTCTCCGCCAGGGGGAAGACCTGGGTCTTGTCCTGCAGGCGGCGGAACGCCGAGGAGAAGACGATGCGGTCGAAATCGCGCTGGTATTCGCTGCGCCCGGGCAGCGGCGCGCTAGGCGTGTCCCCGGCCCCGAGACGCACGGCCGAGACGAGCGTGGGCCATCTCATAGCGAGGGTCTCCGGATCCCGCGCCGGGCGTGCGGCTTCGGTGTCGCGTCGGATCATGCGCCCATGCTAACACAAAGCCCGGGGCGCGCTTCCCTAGCCGCCGCGGGTGCGGTCCTGGGCGCGGAACCAGCGCAGCGCGTCCTCGAACTGGCCGATCTCGAAGTCGGGCCAATAGGCGTCCACGATGAAGAAATCGGCATAGACCGACTGAATCGGCAGGAAGCCGCTCAGGCGCCGCCCGCCGCCCCAGCGCACGATGAGATCGAGGCGCGAGACGCAAGCCGAGCGCAAGCCCCCGTCCTTGAGTCCCGTGATATCCCAATCCCAGCCATAATTG
>DAHWKH010000110.1 GCA_027343725.1 Acidiferrobacteraceae bacterium | reverse complement strand
CGCGCGCGGCGGCGGCCACGCGCTGATGCGCGCTCACCGTGACAGCCCCGGTGCCCGCCACCTGCGCGGAGAGGCCGGGGGGCACATGGGCGCGCACATCCGCGCGCACCCGTGCGAGCGCGCGCGCCTGGGGCCCTGCGGCAAACCCCGAGGCGCGCGTCTCGGCGAGCACCAGGGCCGCCTGCCCGTGGGGCGTGACCCAGAGGCCATGCGCGCTCACCGGTCCGCGGCCCCGCCAGGCCATCGCCGCGGCGCGGGTCGCGCCGGTCGGGTCGGCGAGGAGGCGCCCCGCGAGCGGGGCGGCCGGAGACGCGAAGATCGGCAGCAGGCGGCCAAGGTCCGCGTGCAAGGCCTTGACCGACCAGCGCGTGCGCGGCGCGAGGAGGTAGCGGTGCTGAAACACGAAGCGCGCCGCGAGCCTTTGCGTATCGCGCCCGCTGTCGGCCACCCACAGGAATTGCCGGCGGTCGCGCCGCAGGGCGCGCACCAGCGCTTGGCCCGCCGCCAGCCGTTCCGGCGCCCGGCCCCCGCGGATCGCGATCAGGAGAAGGCGCGCGGGCGCGCCGCGGTGGAGACCCTGGATGAGCGCGCGTTCGACGCGCGTGCCGCTGCGCGGCAGAAACGCATCGAGGCTCCCCCCGAAGCGCGCACAGCGGACGATGCCCGCGACGAGGCCCGCCATGACGATGAGCCAGACCCCGACCACCAGGCGCCCCCGCGCGCGCGCTGTCACGGCGTGATGCGCAGGACCGAGAAATCCCCGTCGGGGGCATGCGTGACGATGCGCGTGATGCGCCCGATCCGACCGCGCACGCGCACCGCGCGCACGACCCGCTTCAGGGTCGCCATGCGCGGCACCAGGGTGAGCCGCCACGCCCCCAGGACCCCGCCGAGGTGCGCGTGAAAATCATGCAGCAAAAGGGCGCGGTTGCCGCTCAGAAGCCCTTCGAATCCGGAGGCGATCGCCAGCAGCGCGGGAGCGCGCGCGACGGGCACGCCGCGGTGCGCGCCGTTCACGAACAAACGATCGCCTTGGATGCGATAAACCGCCGTCCGCGGGTCCTGTTCACGCATGATCAAGGTGGCGGGCGGTGTATAGGACAGGGTGCCGCGGCTTTGGAGGGGGCGCCTCAAGCTTGCGCTGTGAGTCGTTTCCGTGAAACGCACGGTGTGGCGCGCCGCGGTGGCGAGCGCGTGCAGCACAACGGCGAGCCGCAAGGCCTCGGCCGACGCCGCCCCCGGCACCAGACACGCCGCGATCAGGAGTCCCCGGACGGCCCGCTTCGTCGTGCCAAAAGTCATAGAAGTTGAACCAATTGTCGGGTATCTCCCGGCACTGCCGCGCGAGCGTTTGCACATAGCGCTCACCCAGATCCTGAAGCCATGCCGCGCGCTCGGGCCCGCCGGGAGCGGGGGCCGCCAAGCGCTCGCATACTAACTCATAGTCGCGCGCACCGGCAACGGCCGGGCGGTAACGGGCGGCGAAGAAGAACACCGGGGCGCGCAACGCCGCGGCGAGCCGCAAGGGGGCGAGCGGGAAAGCCGTCCCGCGCCCGAGAAACAGCGCCTCATAGACGGCCTCGCCCGGCACCACGCGGTCGCCCATGAGACCCACGAGCCCACCCTCCTCCAGGGTCTCGCGCAGCCGCAACAGGTCCTGCGCCGACCCAAGCGGCGCGACTTGCCCGCGTACCCCCGGATGCAGCACGGCCACGGTGTCGTTCAGCGCCTGCGAGAGGCCCTCATGCATCACCACCTGCATGCGCAACCGCGGCTCGTCGCGCGCGGCCGCGCGCGCGGCCTCAAAGCTCCCGAAATGCGCCCCGAGCAACACACAGCCCCGGCCTTGCGCGCGTTCCTGCTGCAACGCCTCGAGGCCGCGCACGCGCAAGGCCGGGGCATCGTCGCGGCCGGCCCACAGGTACACGCGATCGAGGATCGTCTCGGCGAACGCGAGGTGGTGACGAAAAAGCCGCCGGCTCGTGGGCGCAAGGCCCAAGGCCTCGTAGTAGCGCGCCAGCGCGCGCCGCGCGGGCGCGCCCCGCGCATAGAAATAGAGTGTGATGGGCAAAAGCAGCGGGCGCGTGCGCCGCCGCCCCAGGGTGAGCGCCAAGCGCCTCAGGAGGCGCAGCAAGCGCGCATCCCCGCGCTCGGGCGCATCGACCCAATCACTCACCCCACTTCCTCGCTCGGCCCGCAGGCGCCGCGCTCGGCCAGGCAAGCCGCGAGCGCCCGGAGCGAGGCGAAGATGCGCTCGTTGTCCGGGTCATCCGAACGCAGCTGGATGCCGTAGTGCTGCGAGATGGCGAGCGCGATCTCCAGCATGTCGATCGAATCCAGGCCCAAGCCCTCGCGAAAGAGCGGTGCGGTGGGATCGATGGCGCGTGCCTCGATCTCCAGATTGAGACTGCTCACAAGCAGCTCGGCGATTTCCTGCTCAAACGGACTTTGCTCTGCCACGTGACATCATCCTCTGACTCTCGAATGGCTCCGCCCGGGCGGTCCCGGGCCGACGTATCCTACCGGCCGCGGGCCCCAGGGTCAGCCCCAGGCCCCCATGCTAACCGATCCGTCCTGCGCGCGCCTCGGAAGGATCTCACCGTTCCTAAAACCATGGACAGATATTCCAATTACCACGGAACGTCGTCCAAGACGCTCTCCGAACAGTGCTGAGAGCGATTCGCGTCGGGGAATCGCGCCCCGAATGCCCGGTGAGAGCACACTGCTCGCGCTGCCGAGAGCAGAGGCGCAGGCGGGGCGTTTGCCTCACCCGACCGAACGTGCGCTGCATGCGCCGCTTTGAGCGTTCGCCGCACGCTCGCCCAGAACGACCACACATGCTTTGCCCGATTCCTTGCAGGTAGGGCGAAGGTGACGTGGCCGCCATTGCGCACCGGCACGATGGCCGGGCGCTTGGGCGGACGTTCGGCGAAACCCAATCCTCGTCGGGCAATGGCAAGTGCCGCGCCCTGATGGGTGCTGATGCCGTGTCGCTGCGCGTGGTTGACCGCGCCGATCACGGAGGTGTAGGCCGGATTGACTTCGATGACTTCGACGCCAGCGCGAAAACACGCCGCCTTGATGCTCGAGGCCACCTTGTTGCAGGCAAACGAAGATATCAACCGCGCTTTCTTCGGATCGGTTGCCTCCAGCTCGGCTTTCTTCTTCTGGAAGTCCAGTGTCTCGATCACAACAGGCTTGCCTGCCCGAGACGCCTGAACGGCAATTTCCACGGACGCCTCGCCGATGAGGGCCTTGATTTGGTCCGGCGTCTTGCCATAGACCACCAGATTGATGCGCCGGGCGCCGATGAGATTGCCAAACCGATCTGTCTCCGACACCGCCAGGTGATCGGCGTTGACATCAACGCCGATGGCGCCGAGTTCACGGCGCGAAGCCGTCGCCACCGGCTGCGCTTCGACGCTGACGAACACCCTCCAGCCTTTGGCGTCGCGCACGAAGCGATAGCTCAGGGCCGTGCCGATGCGCTTGACCGTCGCTTTGCCGTCTCTGGTTTGCGCGTGAATGCGCTGACTGCTGGCCAGCGCCGCCACGATTTGCTCATGGCCATAGGCAAAGCGCACCCCGGCGAGATCCAGGGTCCTGGCACCACACGGTGAGCGCAGCGCATCAGGAAGGCGCAAGCGCAGACTGAATGAGCCGTCGTCCTCGATCCGGGCCTGGCAGGTCTGGTTGCCGGCGGTCTCGTCGCCACTCCCCAGCACGAAGAACTGGCTGGCGCGAGTGCGTTGCCAGTCGGCTTTCCATTCACTGTGGCTGGCATAGCCATTGGCTGCCAGATCAAACTGGGCGCGGAACAGGCGCTTGCTGCCAAAGCACAGCCGCACTGCACCGGCCGCCTGATCGGCTTCCATAGCTGCGCAGCGGGCCTTGAGCGTGGCGAGACGTCGTTTCTTCTGGTGCAGCTTGTTCGAGCCCGACGCACGGTCTGACAGCTTGGCGATGACCGATTCCGCCTTCTTGATTCTCGACTTCGCTTCGGCAATCAGCTCTGGGCGCCGCTCCTTGATCGACGCGATCTTGCCTTCCAGCCCGACGCGAATGGCGTTGAACTGGCGGGCGGTAAGGCCAAAGCGCGGCAGGAACGCACGCTTCAAATCGTTGATCGATTGACCTGCACGCAGAGCTGCAAACAGCGAACGCTCGGCCCGACCATGAAGTTCGGCATAGGCATCAAGAAGCCTCGTCTGCGCAGCATCGAGCTTCAGGCGCGTCTGATAGCTGAAGACCGGACGGTCACGCATCGCCAGTCTCGGTCTGCATGGCCGCAAGCGCCTTTTGAGCCCGGTTCTTGGCGGAACGCTTGCCGTAAAGCCGGGCGCACATCGACACGATGACTTCGTGCAGGTCGCGAACGATGTCGTCGGTCATTTCTTCGGCCTCGATCACGACGATGCGCCGTCCTTGGGCAGCCAGGGCCGCTTCCACATACTCGAAGCCAAAGCGCATCAGGCGATCCCGGTGTTCCACCACGATGGTTTGCGCCGCCTGGTTGTGCAACAGCCTGATCATGCCTTTCCGGTGCCCGTTCAACCCGGAACCTACTTCCTTGACCGCATCGACGACGGGCAGTTTTTGCGCTACCGCGAATTCGGTCAGCCGCGCCAGTTGCCGCTCGAGATCGTTCTTCTGGTCGGCACTGGACACGCGGGCATAGAGCGCCGCGCCGCCCACCTTGTCCGGTTCCGCATGAACGATCACCGTGCCGGTTGCCATCTGCTGTGCAGGAACCGGCAGCCGGCCGTCCTTCCACATGCGCCAGGCGGTCTTATAGCTGATCCCCTGCGATTTGGCCCAGACGCTCAGTTTCACTGCCGCGCCTCAAGCTGGCGTCTGCATTCTTCGCCCAAAGCGGGGTATCCCTGAGCAATGGCCGAAACGCGATTCCTAATTTCCGCTACAGCGCTGGCAATACCCGTCTTGCCTGCAACATCCCATAAGACTTGGAGGAATGAACTATCCATGTCCGATATGATGGTTTATACGGGTATGGATGTCAATATCTGGTGATATTTTTATGATCTGTTGTCAACCCCCGCCGCACCAGGATCCACACGAGCGCCACCCCGATCAGGACGGTGTCGCGGTCCGTGAGCAAGGGGCTTTGCGCAAACACCGCGCCATGGTAGTCACGCAGGCGCCCGAAGAGCACGCAGCGCAGCGCGCCCCCGATCGGGCGGCTGGCCGCGGCCGTGAGGCGCAGGCCCGCGTAACCGCCCCCCGGGCTATAGGCCGGACGCGCGGGTGTCGCGAACGCCTGCCCGACGCCCCAGAAGTAGCGATCGGCGCCGGCGCTGCGCCAGACCGGGCCGAACCCCGCGACCACGCGCCAGTCCCCCTCCCGGGGGCTTTGCCATTCCCCAAAGGCGCTCGCGCCCGCGCCCACCGGCGCAAGGCGTCCGCCGGGACCCCAGGCAATGCGCTCCCGGGCCTCGACTCCGACGAACGCCCGCCCGCCCCCAGGCCTTCCAGGGAGACGCGCGAGGAGATCCGGGCCCAGCGCCGCGGTCGGCGCAAGCGCCGGCATGCCCAGACGCCCGGGGGTGTCCGCGGGCGCCGGCGGGGAGCCGTTCGCGGTCAGTCCAATGCGAAAAGGCGTCTCCGGCAAGCGCGCCCGCAAACGATCCCGGGTGAGCCTGAAGGCCGGCGAGCGGTCCCGCACATAAGGGAAGGGGTAGACAAAGAGCCGTTCGCGGCGGGCGCCGGGATAGGCGGGCGCGGCAAAGACCGCAAGCCCGATCCCCGCGCGCAAACCGAATGGGCGCGCGCCCTCGGCGTCCGGCGCCCCGGCGCACACCAACACGAGCAGGCCCAAGGCCCGTTGCGTCAAACGTCCGCCGCTAGAGCGCATTCCTCACGGCCGAGGCCTCCGGGGCCGACACCACGGCCTCGACCTCGACCAGGAGCTCGCGGCGGCAGATGTCGCCGGTCACAAAGAGCCGCGGCGCATCGCGCCAGGGCGGGGACAACACCGGCGGCGGCCATCCCGCGCGCACGTAGACCTTGACGGCCGCGATCTCGGTGCCGGCAAGCCCTGCTTCCGCGACCACGGCGTCGAGGTTCGCGCAGGTCTCGCGCGCCTGCGCCGCGAGATCCGGCCCGCGGCTCTCGTGCCCGACGATCGCCGCCGTGCCCGAGATCCATAACAGCGTGCCGCGCGCGCCGGAGACCTTCATGGCGCGCGCGAAGTCCGGGGCCTGAGGCCCGTAGGTCTCGGGGTACCGGTAAGCCGAGATCTGACGCGGGTTCTCGACCGGTGTCCCGGGATTCACGCAGGCGAGCGCGTACAGGACGACATCGCCGCGCGCGCTCCCGACACAGGTGGCCGCCGGGCGCGCGCCCCCGCGCGCGAGATAGGGCCTAAGCGCCTGGTGGCGGCCGAGATTGAACTGGCGGTAGCGCTCGAGGCCCTCCTCCTCGCCATGGATGTCCGGGAAGTGCTGCCAGACGCGAATGAGACAGGGGTAACCGAGCGCGTCCAAGACCGTGAGCAGGCGCTCGTAGGCCTCGGCGACGCTGATTTGCAGGCGCCCGTCGGACGGGCCCGTCAGGGCCGCGAACAGCCACTCCCCATCGTGCGCGTAGCGCACCCCGGCTTGCTGCCCGTAACGCGCGCTCCGCCCGCGGATCACCTCGCACAGGCCGGCGGGTGCGCTTGCCATGGGGACCGACACCCAGGGCGCCCGTGTGGGGCCCGCGGGCGTGCCATAGGCGATGACCCCGAGAATGTCGGGGTCGTCCCGCCAGTCCTTCAGGCGCGCGACGGACTCAAAACGAAGCTGCATGTCCTCTCCTCATTCCTTCCCGCGCGCGCGGGCGCCTGCTATCCTTCCCACTCGCTACGCCTGCGCGATCCGCCGGATGGACCCTCGCCCGCTTTTTCATGCCGTCAATCTGACCGATGGCCTCTTGGTCGCGGGCGCCTGCGCCCACTGGCTCCCGGCCAGCGCCTGCCTC
Source organism: Acidiferrobacteraceae bacterium (assembly GCA_027343725.1). Taxonomy (GTDB): domain Bacteria; phylum Pseudomonadota; class Gammaproteobacteria; order Acidiferrobacterales; family Acidiferrobacteraceae; genus Acidiferrobacter. Next base: position 1,323 of record DAHWKH010000110.1, on the reverse strand, counting down.
GGTGCGCTCGCGCTCACGCAAGGCGCGCTCGCCGCGGCCTGCCTGTGCCCGCGCTGCGCGCTCGTCGGCCCGACCCTCACGCGCGTCGCGACCGACCAGCGCCACGTGGCGCTCACCTTCGACGACGGGCCGGATCCGATGCTGACCCCTTGGGTCCTGCAAACCCTCGCCCGCTTCGATGCCCGCGCAAGCTTCTTCTGTGTCGGCGCGCGCGCCCGCGCCTGCGCCGATACGGTGCGGGAAACGGCCGCGGCCGGGCATAGTATCGAAAATCACAGCGACCGCCACAACGGCCGTTTCGCACTCCTCTCGACGCGCGAGATCGCGCGCGAGGTCGACACCGCCCAGGAGACGCTTACGCACCTCGCGGGCCGCGCCCCGCGGTTCTTTCGCGCGCCCATGGGGTTTCGCAACCCGTGGCTCGCGCCGGTCCTGGCCGAGCGCGGGCTTACGCACTGCGCCTGGTCGCGCCGCGGCTTCGATACCCGCGCGACCCAGCCCGATGCGGTGTGCGCGCGCCTCACGCGCGGCGTGCGCCCGGGCGCCATCCTGCTTCTGCACGACGGGCACAACGCGCGCGATGCCGCCGGGCGCCCCCTCATGCATACCGTGCTGCCGGCCTTGCTTGCAACACTCAAGCACCAAGGGCTGCAAGCCGTCGACCTCCCGACACTCCTCGCCCACGCCCGCGGCACGCCGTGAGGGCGTCCCTCACGGCGGGTCCTCCGCGGGCGGCGTCAGTTCCGGCGCCGTCAACGTGCGCGGCTCCTCGACCAGCGACTCCATGAGCGGGATCACTTCGTCCTCGCCCGCGCGCAGGTCCTTGAATTTCCGCGCCTGCGGCAGGACCCGCGCCTCGAGCGTGCCGACCGTGCGATTGTAGGCCTCGACCGCGCTGCGGAGTTTGGCGCCCATGTCCGACCAGCCCTTGCTCAAAAGGCCCACGCGTTTGTAGAGCTCGCGGCCGAGCTGGGCGATCTCCTCGGCGTTGCGCGCGATCGTGTCCTGCTGCCAGCCGAAGGCTACCGCCCGCAAGAGCGCGATCAAGGTCGTGGGGCTCGCGGGGATCACGCGCTGGTTCACGCCCGACTCGATCAAGGTCGGGTCATCCTTCAGGGCGGCGCTGAAGAACACCTCGCCCGGCACGAACATGACCACGAACTCCGGGGCGCGCTCGAACTGTTCCCAATAGGCCTTTTTACCCAATTGCCCCAAGTGCGTCTGCACCTGCTGCGCGTGCCGCTTCAACGAGGCCGCGCGCATGTCCTCGTCCTCGGTCTCGATCGCACTCAGATAGGCATCCACCGGGGTCTTGGCGTCCAC
>DAHWKH010000099.1 GCA_027343725.1 Acidiferrobacteraceae bacterium | reverse complement strand
TTCGGCGCGGCGTACGAGGTCAACGGCCTTGTTCAACTCCTTCGCGCAGCGGAACTTGTCATGCACGATCAGGGCCTGGGGGGCCGCCACGCGGGTGGCCTCCAGATAAGGCACCCACATATCCATGGCCACGGCGTCGATCGCCTGGCGTTGAGACTCAGGAATCGCGGCCCAGAGACCGTATTGGCGACCTCCCGGATGCGTTCGGGCACCACCTCAAGCACTCGTCGGCCCTCAAGGTCATGCAGTACCGAGACGTAATCGTGACCCTTGCCGAAGCTCTTCTCATCGAGGCCGGCGTAGCGCAACCCTTCCAGCGATCGCCGCGCCACGCCGCGTGTGACTGCCCGTTCCACATTGTGGGCCGCATGGCCCATGACCCGATCCACTTGGTCCCAAGAGAGCGCCGTCAGCCATTGGGCTTGCACCTTGCTGCGCACCGCTTGCAATACCTGAATGGCATAGGCCTCAAAGAGTTCGGTAAAGCGACTCCCATCCTCCGCCCAGGCGACCCGGATCTGTTTGACTCCACACTTCAGACAGTTGACCCGCGGGACGTCGGCCTCGATGAAGGTCTTCCATTGCATCGTATTGAGATGGCGCCAGCGTCGCGGACGGGTATCGTAACCGGGTACCACGGCCTCACACTCAGGGCAGTGTAGCGGCACGTCTGGCGGCCACCCCACGCGCACCGTAATCTCACTTAAGCGGCGTATCCCCTGAGGCTTCTTGTACCGCCACTGCCGTGACTCGCCACGGCGCCGTAAATCCCAAGAGCTTTTGGTACAGTTCGATATCGCGCATAGGGGTACCATACTTGCCTGCGGGGGCGCCTGATGCAAGCCCAATACCCCCTTACCCACACGAAAGCCTGAAGACCCAGATAAGTGGCGATGGGGTGCGATCCGGGCACGTGCACCCCTTGATCTCAAAAATCGCGACGCGCTGACTCTTGAGCGGGCATTCTCAAGGGTATCGGCCGCTCCGGCGGATGGCGTCGGCCTGTTCCCCATCTCGCGGTGCTCACGCGTATACGCGAAGTTCCGCCGCGAGCGGGGCTTGCCAAAGGCCGTTCTGTGCGCCGTGCTTGTCGAGGCCGCACCCGAAAGATCTCTGCGCCAAGCACCCTGCCAGGCCGCGCAGGGCAGAAGGGGGCCGCTTGGTATCGAGCGCCACGCCGGACGGGCCTCAGCTTTGCGTAAGTAGCGGTACCGGCGGCGCGGCCACGATTCCATGGTAGGATGGGTCACCATTTCTACCTGGAGGCGGAACTCATGCCGTCATGGCGACGCCGCGTGTGCGTGGATGGAGATTGTCATCCGTTGCCCGTCTTATGCCGCGCCATGCGGAGTCCGGCATCGAGTCTTCGGGCTTGACGGTCTTTCCTATTGTCGGGGTTGGTGCCTCCGCGGGAGGGCTCGATGCCTTGAGGCGCTTCCTTGCATGCCTCCCGGGCGATGTCGACATGGCCTTCGTGCTCATTCAGCATCGCGACCGCGCTCATAAGAGCGAGCTGGTCCCGCTGCTGGCGGGTCACTGCTGCTTACCCGTGGTCGAGGCCATTGCGGGACAGGTCATAAGCGCCAACCACGTCTACGTGGTACCGGCGGACAAGCTGGCAAGCCTTGCCAAAGGCACCCTTGTCCTCAGCGACCGCCCTACGGGGGTCCAGCACGGTATCGATCACTTCTTTTCATCCCTGGCCGACAGCCAGGGGGCGCGTGCGCTCGGCGTCGTTTTGTCGGGCGCGGCCAACGACGGCACGGCGGGTCTTGGGGCTATCAAGGATGCGCGCGGCATGACATTCGTCCAGGACGACTCGGCGGCGGTCGGTTCGATGCCCAAAAGCGCGACGGTCGCCGGCCATGCCGATTTCGTGATGGAGCCGGAAGCGATCGCCGCGACTATCGCACGCATCGCGCGCCGCCCCGCCGTCGCGCCGGACCCGCCGCAGGTGTCCTCACAGCCAGGGGCGAGGCCGGATGAGGTCTCACAAGAGGTGCGCGGGCCTATGGATGAGGCGCTGGCTCGCATCCACGCGCACCTGCGCGCGGAGGCCGGCATAGACCTCGCCGCCTACAAATCCACCACCATCGGGCGGCGCCTTGCGCGTCGCATGGCCTTGCGCAAAGTCCGTCGACTGGCGGCCTACGCCGACCTATTGGATAGCGATGCGCGGGAGCGTCAGGCGCTTTTGCATGACATCCTTATTCATGTGACACGATTCTTCCGCGACGCCGAGTCCTTTGCGATGGCCCACGCCCAAGGTTTTGGCCCGCTTCTGGACAACGACGATCCGCACCCGCTGCGCATATGGGTCGCGGGCTGCGCGACGGGTGAAGAGGCCTATTCTCTTGCCATGGCACTCGTGGAGCAGCGCTGCGGAGGCGCTTCGCGCGATTTCGAGATCTTTGCGACCGATGCGAATGAACCCTTGCTTGTCACCGCGCGCGCTGGTTACTACGAGGAGAACGCCATGCGCGGAGTCTCGCGCGAACGGCGCGAACGGTTTTTTCATCCCGATGGCCGCGGCTGGCGCGTCAACAGGGACGTGCGCGACAAGATTGTCTTTGCACGACATAACCTGCTTCAAGATCCATTTTTCTCGCGCATCGATTTCGTGAGCTGCCGGAACGTATTGATTTATCTCCAGCCCCCTCACCAGGAGCGCATCCTAAGGGCCTTTCATGCGGCCCTGAATCCCGGGGGGCGATTATGGCTCGGCGCGTCGGAGCCCATCGGGCGCCACTCCTACCTCTTTACCCCGCTCGACAAGGCCCGCCGCCTGTACGCGAGCACGGCGACCGAATCCAAAACGGCGCTCGCCCGGTCTTGCCCCGGGGTGGCAAGGGGGCCGCGTGCCGCACCCTCGCCCAACAACCCGCCCGCGCATTCCAGCATCGTGCAACGCGCCGCGCACGCGATTGTGGCCCAATGGGGACCAGCCGTTGTTTTGATCGCCCCGGACCTGCGAATCCTGGCCGTTTTCGGGGCCGAGGCGCGGACTTATGTCGACTGGCCGCAGACGCGCGGCACCTTGCCCGACCACATTCTGGATCGCGTCAAGGAATCGCTTGTGGCACCCTTGCGCAAGGTCCTGGACGAGGCTCGCCAGAGCGGGCATGGTGCGATCGCCGAAGGATACATCCCGATGAATGGCGCGGACACCCGCATCATCCTGCAGGCGGAGCCGTTGCGCCACGAGGGATTGTCTTGTCACCTCGTCTCCTTCCTGGCACCGGCCCCGCAGACCGCCGCCGCACCCGCCAAGACGGGCTCCACCTTACCCCAACGCATATCACATGAACGCTCCATGGCCGGTACGCCGAGCGGTACGGACCTGGAATCCGCGCTCATCCAGGCGCACCGATCCCTGGATGGGACCCATGGGCGCATCGCCGACCTGACGCGCGACCTCGAGTTTTTATCGGAGCAGGCGCAATGCCGAGAGGAAGAGCTTCAGACGACCCTCGAGGAGCTCGAGACCACGAACGAGGAGCTCGAATCCACAAACGAGGAGCTGAGCACACTGAACGAGGAACTCGCGGCACGCAACCATGCCCTGAAGCTGCTGAACGACGACCTCAACAATCTTGAGGTCAGCATCGAGCTCCCACTGCTCATCTTGAATCACGATCTCACCGTACGCCGCTGCACGGCCGCCGCCCAACGCGTTTTCCAGATTGCGGCGACCGACATCGGCCGGCCGCTGTCGGCAATCGCCGGAATCCGGCATACGCTACCGGCTGTCGATATGGCGCCGCTTGCCGCCGCCGCCATCGACGACGGCTGCGTGGTTGAACGAGAGGTCCGGGACCATAGCGGTCGCTGGTACCTTGCGCAGGCAAGACCCTATCAGCACGACGGCGTGACCGATGGCGCGGTCCTCATGCTGGCCGATATCGATACGGTGAAGCGTATCCACCAGGAGATCGAGCAGGCCAAAGGGTATGCGGAGGCGATCTTGCGCACGGCGCGCGTGCCGCTTGTCATCCTGCGAGCCGATTTGCGCATCGACACCGCAAACGCCGCGTTTTACGAGACCTTCCGCATCTCCGAGGCCTCGGTCGTGAACCAGTCGCTGTTCGACATAAACCATGGCGCATGGAGCGGGGGCGTGCTCCGGGGGCTCCTGAACGGCGTGCTCGCGCAGGCGGCGACCTTCGATGACTTCCGCGTCAGCTACGACCTGCCGGGGCAGGGCAACCGGACCTTGTCGGTCAACGGGCGCAAGCTGCTGGCCGGCGACTCCGGGACGCCCATGATCGTGCTCTCCATCGAAGACATTACAGACCGGGTGCTGCGCGACACCGGACGGCAGTTCCGTCTCATCGCCGAGGCCCTACCCATCATGGTCTGGATGTCGGGCCCTCATCCCACCGCCTCCTATTTCAACCGCCGTTGGCTTAGATTCACCGGCCGTCCGGCGGCCGACGAGGCCGGACATGGGTGGCTTGATGGCATTCACCCGGAAGACCGTAAGGAATGCGAGGCGCTCTATCTCCACGCCTACGACATGCGTCGGGAGTTTCACAGCGAGTGCCGGTTGAGACGTCACGACGGCCAATATCGCCACGTAGTCCTCATGGGATATCCGCACTTTTCCCCAGAAAATATGTTTCTTGGCATGATCGGATCAGCGGTCGACATCACCGAGCGTCAGCGCATGGAGGCCGACATGGCGAAAGCCAGCAAGCTCGAATCCCTGGGGGTTCTTGCAGGCGGCTTCGCGCACGACTTCAACAATCTGCTGACCGCCATCCTGAGCAACCTCTATCTCGCGAAACTCGCCATCCCCGGGCACGATGAACCCTTGAAGCTCCTGAGCGATGCCGAGCAGGCGTGTTTCGCCTCCCAGCAATTGACTCAGCAGCTTTTGACTTTCGCGCGCGGCGGAAGCCCCGTAAAGACCCTCCTTGATCTCGGTCGAGCCCTGGAAGGGTGGGTACAATTTCCTTTGCGCGGATCCAATGTGCGCCCGGTCTGCATCATTCCTGAGGGTCTCTGGTGCGTCGAGGCCGATGAGGGGCAGATGCGTCAGGTGATCTCGAACCTCGTCATCAACGCCCAGCAAGCAATGCCGGAAGGGGGGCGACTCACCGTCGTCTGCGAGAATCTCACCATGCCCAACCTCGATCCCGCAGTGCCGCGGCGCGACACCGACTATGTACGCATCGCCCTGACCGATGAAGGGCCGGGTATTCCCGAAGAGCATCTTCCGAAGATATTCGATCCCTTCTATACGACCAAGGCTAAGGGCAGCGGGCTTGGTCTCACCACATCCTACCGCGTGATCCAAAAGCATGGCGGCCATCTGACCGTCCAATCGCCGCCGGGTGGGGGTGCCACCTTTCTCGTTTATTTGCCCGCGTCGCGGGCGCTGCCGGTGAAGGCGGATACGTCCACCCCGCCTGTGGCTGCCGGGACCGGCCGCCTGCTCGTCATGGACGATGAGGCCTCCATACGGGGCCTCACGCAGGCACTTCTTGCGCGCCTAGGTTACGAGGCCGACTGCGCTGAAAATGGCCAAACGGCGGTCGCGGCCTATCGCCAGGCGTTCAGGGATGGGCGCCCCTATGACGGGGTCATCCTGGATCTCACGGTCCGCGGGGGCATGGGCGGCAAGGAGGCTCTGCTTGAATTGCGGGCCATCGACCCGAACGCGCGCGTCATCGTGGCGAGCGGCTATGCCAACGATCCGATCATCGCGGATTTTGCCGCCTATGGCTTCAACGGGCGCATCGTAAAGCCATTCCGGCTCGAGGACCTGCGGCAGGCCGCCTTGCTCCTGACCGCAGCTCAGGTACAGTAACCGCGACTCGGTGACGGCGCATGGCGCTGTGCTGTCCGGTACGCGCCGCGGGAGACGGCTCCCGGACCCATCATGGCGATGAGCGTATTACGCCAGGGCCTCCATCAGGAGCTCCTCCGTGCGCGCGCTCATGACACATTCGAGGCGCCATTGGGCGCGCGTCATTCCGGTGAAGAGCAGCCGGCGGGTAGGGGCATCGAGTACGGGAAAATCGAGTTCCGCGAGGATTACGACCGGGGCCGATTGTCCCTTGAAGCGTGCAATGGTGTCGGCAACGAGCGCACCCTCGGTCCAGATCGCGCGGCCGGATGGGTCGAAAGACCCCGTAAAGCGCCTGAGGGTGATATCCGCGAGCGTGCTTTTCTGGACGACGGCCGAGGCGCGCCGCCCTTTGCCGCTCAGAACGACCATATGGTCCGGCGCCAGGCCTTCGGCGATGAGGCCTGCGATCAAGTCCTCGGTCGCGCGCAGGCCGCCGGCATCGTCCGCCGCCCATATATGAAACCCTGGCAGATCGCCGTCGACCGGACCGCGGGCCGTGAGGGGCGAGGAGGCGAGACCCAGGGCATTGATGCACTGCACGATCCGCCGGGGATTGCGAAAATTGTCCATGCAGCGCAGCGTGACCGCGTCCGCCCATGCGCCGGCGGTCGCGGGACGCATCTGTTGATCGGCATCACCCAAGATATAGGCCCGTCCCCCAGAGGCCATCTGTCGCCGCAGGCTCGCGATCCATTCGGCATCGAAGTCCTGCGCCTCGTCTATGACGAGAAGCGACCAGGCGGTATCGCCTGGCGATCCGCTGTACAGGGCGGCGGCGCGCGCAAAGAGGTCTGAGTCCGCGAAGTCGATGCGGCCTTCGCGGCCACGCAGGCTGGCGAGCGCGAGCTCATGGAAAGTCGCATAGCCGCATTCGCCCGGGCCGATCTCGCGCATACGGTCGGCGAGAGGACGATGGTAGCAGACGTATTGCGCCTTGTGGCCGTGACTTACAGCCTCCTGGAGAAGGCGTAACGCAAGCTGCGTCTTGCCGGACCCGGCGGTGGCCTCGATCCGGAACACCCCGCTTGGGGATGTGATGCGCGGCACCCAGGTCGCGAGGCCATCGGACAGGCGCGTTACCGTGTCCTTGAGCCACTCGATGCGCCGGCCGGCATCAATCCCGAGATCGAAGACGTCATCCAGAAACCGCGACATTCGCTTGTTCGTGGGGGCGTGCGTGGCGGCCGCGGGGATCGCGTCTTGGACCCGGCGGGCGAGGTCTGGCATCTCGTCGGCGTCGACGATGCGTTCCCTGGGGTAGCCGATGCTGCCCGTCCCCACGACCTGATCGGCCAGCACCAGGATGTGGGCCACGTGGACGTGGAGGTCGCTACTTTGGAGGCGCTGACGCAACGCCGCGTACTGCACGCGCGCCTGCCGGCCTATGTCTTTCGTGCGATCGCCGTAGCGCTTGCGCAGACCCTCGCTCGTCCATTCCACAGCCCCGGCCTTGACCTCGAGGATCACGAGACTCCCGTTGGGCGCGAGCACTATGGCATCGCACTCACCGAACCATTGGACACCGTCATGGACCGATGACCACATGACGCCGTGAAAGATGGTGAAATCGGCCGGCAATTCGGCTTCCAGTTGACGCAGGACGTCGAATTCCCGCTGTTCACCGGGCCGTACCGCGTGCTGGCCTTCCAACGATGGGCGCAGGGTTGCCATGGGGTACTCCAAAAGACGGTCATTCTACACAAGGCGGTGTCGCGCCCGCACGCAGCGGCGATCAGGCATGGCCGGTGCCGGTCTTTGTGTGACGCGGCCTGTCGCAGGTCCTTGCTAGCCTGGTGTTGGCGGTCACGCGCGCGGCGGATCCCGCGCACCGGCCCATCCGGCATGGCGTCTCGGGGATGTGCATGACATGCGAAGTGGCGGTGATGAACAAGTGCGGTATGGCGCTGGCGGCCGATAGCGTGGTGGCGGTCGGCGATGGGGATTGCGGCCGCAAGAAGATCTATTACACGGCTGAGAAGCTCTTTTCCCTGTCGCCCGACCTGCCGGTCGCGATCATGACCTATGGACCGGCGGCCATCACGGGCGCGCCGTGGGAGACCGCGGTCAAGGTCTGCGCCCAGAAGCTCTGGGGCCTGCGGTTTGATCCCTTGGTCGAGTATGCGCGGGACTTGGCGAACGGTTCGAACCCTTGACGAGGCACTGCTCGAAGACCGCCAGGTGACGATCCGTTACCCGAAGCCTGGCGACGAGAGCCGGCCGACCACGATGGCGCGCACCCTCTGGGGTCCGTGCGGCGCGGCGCAGTGCGCTACCTCGTATGGATCTTTTCCGCTATAGCGACCCCTACCTTTTGGTGCGGCACCGTATGAAGGCGGTCGAGGCTCTGGACGTGCCGGCCGTGCGGCCAGCAGGATCCGATCTCGATGCCTACATCGCCTCCGAGGGCATGGGCTTTGGGGGCGGCGAGGCCATCCGGATCGAGTTGCTCATCGAGGCCGACGCCGCCCGCTATCTTGCGGACATCCCTTTGGCCTCCGACCACCCCCTGACGCCCGCACGTGATGGGTGGATGTGTCTTCGCGCCACGTTCCCCTACACCGGGCAGTGGCGCTGGTGGATCCTGGGGTTCGGGGACAAGGCCGGGGTCAAAAAAACCGGCGCGCCTTCGTAAGACCATGGCGGAAGCGGCTCAGGCCCTGGCGGCCCGCTACCGGGTCCCCGGCGCTTGAGGTCGCGTGACCGGAGATACCGCATGCCTGCTTCGCCTCGACAGATAGGGGCGGCCGCGTCTTCCATGAGGGTGGAATCGGATACGGGATTGGCGCCGCTGAGAGTCTTCGCAAAACGGCATCAAGATCAACGATGCGAAGAGTTCCGCACCGCTGACAGAGATCAAGAAAGACCCCGAGCTTCACGGGCTCTCGGAGGTGTCGGGAGCGCAGGGGTGTCGTCCCCGGAGACGCCTGGCGCGCCAAGATCCGATGGCGGCGTCGGAGGGCGAAGACGAACGACGGCGGTACGACGGTTCGGGAAGGCGGTGAGGCCTTTGTGCGGGACGCCGCTTCCAAGAACGGCCAACGCCCGATTGCCAGGGATTTTGCCCGTATTTTGTATCCGAAAGGCGACGATGGAAGGGAGGCCGCAGGCTATACCACGACGCCGGGCTGTATGCCGATACAGCTAAGGGATCGCGTTGCCAACCGGCCCCCGATGGTCACGGATGATCGGCAGGTCGGGAGGGCTGGGGTCCGGGTGCTCGGAAGCGGTGTGGCCCGGTCGCGGGTGCCCGACAATGCGCGCTGGCGACTTGGGGGCAGGTTCGTATCAGAAAGAGGGGGTATGCCTGGCGCCTATCAGGGAGTGCGGCCGGCGGACAGAATCATGTCACGAATATTATAGGTTTCGTATGTAATACTGAGCATTATCAAATAATCGTAGGATATAATGTGGTGAAATAGCGGCTATGCCAACGATGGTTTTGTGGCGGCGAGGGGATGAGTTCCGGGGCGGTCATGGCGAGTACGGGCATGGTATGCGGCTTGATCGACCATTGCGCGGCCCATGCCGCCGGCAATCCCGGGGCGGGGTGGGGCCGGGTGTGCGATGGTTTGGTCGCAATCCGTGCCGCGGTGAAATCACCTGCCGGGCATGTCACGGCGTGCGCCTCCTGGACTCGCCCGGGTACGACGGATAGGGCCTAGGGCGGGATGGGATGACCCGTCGGTGGGGCTTGCGGACGACAGGTCCCGTGAGCCGGCGCCTGGGCCCGTGCGCGGCCGGGACTCGGGATATGACGACGCGAGTGCGGGGTTGCCGCGATGCGCGATCGAGGCCGGATGCGATGCGACACGAGGTGGCGGGGGACGGGGCCTCATCTATCGTCTCATGAGTCTTTTTTGTTTCCGGGAGCGGTGAGGGTACCATGGGAAAGATCGTTGCCCGCCTGGCGCGGCGTAATGCCGGTTATGGCCGCTGGCCGGCCTTGGAGGCGCGCATATCTATGACATATGGCTCCCTTTCCATAGTTTCTGAACATTCCGGGCACTTCAGTTTAACAGCATCGATAAATGGCCTGTGTAAGTC